>JBFKKS010000024.1:0-18624 GCA_041630955.1 Nevskiales bacterium | reverse complement strand
CGATCATCAGGGAGGTGGCCAGCACGGGGGCGGCGACCAGGGTCTTGAGTTTGTTGGATAGCTTCATGTTGTCGTTTCCGTATTAAATGGACTTCATGGGCGGGTTAGATTACAGCGCGTAGCTGTGCGCGCGAGTTTAGCAGGAAATGGTCATATGGCTGATTTTTTCCTGTATGGCATTTGCAATGGCTGGTTGGCAAACCTGCCGTGCATAAAAAAGCGCCCCAAAGGGCGCTTTTTTGATACGCAGTGGTATCCGAACGATCAGCCTTTTACGGTTCTGGTGTTAATTCGCCATCGCAGATTCCAATAATGTCGTCGAATTCTCCCTCAAAATCTGCTGCGCTGACTTCTTCAAGGGGAAAACTAGCCACGATGTCATCAATATCTGCCTGAATATCGGGGTCACATTTTCCGCTTTCAGCCAGCCTGGGCAGTTTCTTGTTAATACGGGCAATCTGCTTGTTCAGGATTTTTGCCATTACTGCCTCAGCCTTGTCCGCATCTTCGGTTTTACAAGCGACATAGTAAGCTTTCAGGGCTGCTTTCAAGTCAATTAGCTCATAATCGACTATACCTTTCAGGCACTTGGTTTCGGGGCCACCCGCACTTGCCTGGGGTGCGGCGATCATCAGGGAGGTGGCCAGCACGGGGGCGGCGACCAGGGTCTTGAGTTTGTTTGACAGTTTCACTTGGTATCCTCCAGCTTGGTAATGAGGCCGATAGCAGTGTGTGGTCCGCTGCTGGCGACATAGTTTAGCACTACCCCATCCTTTGGCTAGTTCAAACCGATGCACTGCATTATTGGCAACGTCGCAGCGAAAAGCGTCTGCCTGGGCGAAAAAAAAGCGCCCCAAAGGGCGCTTTTTTGATACGCAGAGGTATCCGAACAATTAACCGCTTACTCTAATGGCTCTGGTGTTTCTATGCCATCGCACAAAGCAACAATGCCATCCGCATCGCCGGCGAAGGCATCATCAGCGACTTCCTCGATGGGGTAGGTCTCTGCTACAGATTCTGCCGTCAGGCCCAGATCCGGATCGCATTTGTCCTTTTCAAATAGTGCCGGCACGCGCTTGTTGGCCTTGCGTATGCCCTTGTTGGTGGCCTTGACCAAGATCTTTTCGGCCTTTTCGGCGTTCAGGGAGCCACAGGCAACGTTGATGGCTTTTAGAGCGCCGACCAATTGCATGACCTGAGGTGCAAGGACTGCTTTGGTGCAGGCGCTGCCGGGCGCGGCGACAGCCTGCGGAGCGGCGATCATCAGGGAGGTGGCCAGCACGGGGGCGGCGACCAGGGTCTTGAGTTTGTTGGATAGCTTCATGTTGTCGTTTCCGTATTAAATGGACTTCATGGACGGGTTAGATTACAGCGCGTACGCGTAGCTGCGGGCGCGATTCTATCAGAAATTGACCACATGGATATCCTGAGAGGTGCCCACGCGGGGCCGGGTTCAGGGAGCGGGGTTGGGGTGCTGCACGTGAATGGCTTCAAGGGCGGCCAGCAGGTCATCGCCAAGGCTCAGGTCATGGCTGGCGATATTGCTCTTGAGCTGGGACATGGACGTGGCACCGATGATATTGCTGGTCACGAACGAGCGACTGCTCACATAGGCCAGCGCCATCTGGCAGGCATCCAGCCCGTGCTCGGCAGCCAGCTCGCAGTATGCCTGGGTCGCGGCGGTGGCCTGCGGGTTGGTATAGCGTGAAAAGCGCTTGAACAGGGTAATGCGGGCCCCTTCGGGCCACTGCCCGCCAAGGTACTTGCCACTGAGCACGCCAAAGGCCAGCGGTGAGTAGGCCAGCAGGCCGACGTTCTCACGGTGGCTGCATTCGGCCAGGCCGATTTCGAAGCTGCGGTTGAGCAGGTTGTAGGGGTTCTGGATGCTGACGATGCGGGGCCAGCCGCGTTGCTCGGCGATGCGCACGAATTCCATCAATCCCCATGGCGTTTCGTTGGACAGGCCAATATGGCGTACCCTGCCGTCGCGTACGAAGCCGTCGAGCACTTCGAGGGTTTCCTCGATCGGGGTAAAGGCCTCGTCGGCTTGGTGGCTGTAACCGAGTTCACCGAAATAGTTGGTATTGCGATCGGGCCAATGCAGTTGGTAAAGGTCGAGGTAGTCGGTTTGCAGGCGCTGCAGGCTGCGTTGCAGCGCGCCTTCCAGGTGGCGGCGATGAAAGCGCGGAATTTCACCGTTCTGGATATGGGCTGTCCAGGTTGCCGGCCCCACCGCTTTGCTGGCGAGGACGAGCTTGTCGCGCCCGCCGCGGGCGGCCAGCCAGTTGCCGATGTACTCCTCGGTGCGCCCCTGTGTCTCGGGCATTGGCGGCACGGGGTACATTTCAGCGGTGTCGATGAAGTTGATGCCCTGCTCAACTGCATAGTCGAGTTGTTCAAAGGCTTCGTCCTGGCTGTTCTGCTGGCCCCAGGTCATGGTGCCCAGACACAGTTTGCTGACCTGCAGGCCGGTATTACTTAAGGCGCGGTATTCCAAGGCTCTTTTCTCTGCTGTGCTTTTTTTTGGCTGTCTCCTCGATCAGCAGGCGGCGCTTTTCGATCAACTGCTCGAGGATGGGGCGCAGGATGATTTCCATGGCCATGCGCATCTTGCCACCCGGAATGCAGATGGTGTTGGGGCGTGTCATGAACGAGCCATGCAGCATGGTCAACAGGTAGGGAAAGTCCACCTTCAGGCGTCGGGGCTGGCGAAACCGGATCACGACCAGGCTTTCATCCGGGGCAGGAATGTCGCGTGCGATGAAAGGATTGGAGGTATCGACCAGCGGGACACGCTGGAAGTTGATATCGGTATGCGTGAACTGCGGGGTGATGTAGTGCACGTAGTCGGGCATGCGGCGCAGTACCGTGGCCTTTACGTCATCAGGCTGGTAACCGCGCTCTGCCATGTCCCGGTGCACCTTTTGTATCCATTCCAGGTTCAGCGTGGGTACTACGCCAACCAGCAGGTCAACGTAGCGGGCGACGTCCACGCGATCAGTTTTGACGCCGCCATGCAGGCCCTCGTAGAGCATGATGTCGGTGTCAGGCGGTACGGGCTCCCATTCGGTAAAGGTGCCGGCTGTCAGGCCATAGGGCAGGGCTTCATCTTCCGTGTGCAGGTAGCGGCGGATTTCACCGCCCCCGGTTTCGGCATAGGTCTTGAACAGGGCTTCAAGCTTGCCGAAGTGGTTGGCTGGCGGGCCGAAGTGGCTGAAGTTCTCACCACGGACGAGCGCGCGTTGCACCGCCTCAGTCATTTCCTCGCGGTTGAACTTGTGAAAGGCGTCCCCCTCCACATACACCGCCTTGGCATGCAGGCGATGGAAGATATGCTCAAAAGCCTCACGCACGGTTGTAGTACCGGCGCCTGAGGACCCGGTGACGGCTACGATTGGATGTTCTACGGACATAGGAGGGCTATTCTATCCTGACTGGAGGGATTCACGATCAAATCCTGCGAAAGGCCAGGTCCCAGACACCATGACCCCGATCCAGGCCGCGGCGTTCGAAACGGGTTTCGTCACGTTGAGCAGGGCGCGGTACGTAGTCGCCGCTCGGCGCCATATTCTCAAAGGCGGGGTGCGGGTTAAGTACATCAAGCATGTGCTCGGCGTAGTTCTGCCAGTCCGTGGCGAGCAGCCATTGACCACCGGGTTTCAAAATTCTGGCAATGCGGTCCGCAAACTCAGGCTGCACCAGGCGTCGCTTGTGATGGCGCTTCTTGTGCCAGGGATCGGGAAAATACAGCTGTACCGTGTCCAGGCAGGCATCGGGCAGGCACTGGTCGATTACCTCGACTGCATCGTCACAGTAAACCTTGAGATTGCCCAGCCCGTTTGCACTGGCCTCGCGTAGCAGGCGGGCAACGCCGGTCTTGTAGACCTCGATACCGATGAAGTCGATGTCAGGATTGTTCTGTGCCAATCGGAACAGGGTTTGCCCGTTGCCGAAGCCAATTTCCAGCGTGCGGGCTTCGGCTCTGCCAAAGATGCTGTCCAGGTCCAGTATGCCTGCAGAGCGATCCAGACCGTAGATTGGCCAGTGGGCTTCCAGCGCCTGACGCTGGCCGTCGGTAAGACGACCTTCGCGGCGCACAAAGCTGCGTACCGGCCGATGGCCGGTTTTCTCGTCAGTCATGTCAGGCCGGCAGGTCGGTCAGGGGCGAGGAGGCGCTGGCATAACGACGCCGCGGCATGCGGCCAGCCAGGAAGGCTTCGCGACCGGCCTCAATGGCTTTTTTCATGGCGCTGGCCATGAGCACCGGGTTTTTCGCCTCGGCCACTGCGGTATTCATCAATACGCCGTCGCAGCCCAGTTCCATTGCGATGGCAGCATCCGAGGCGGTGCCAACGCCGGCATCCACCAGAATAGGTACATTGGCGTTTTCGATAATCGTCAGGATGTTATAGCGGTTCTGTATGCCCAGCCCGGAGCCGATCGGTGCAGCCAGCGGCATTACCGCAACGCAGCCCATCTCTTCCAGGCGCTTGGCGGTAATCGGATCGTCACTGGTGTAGACCATGACCTCGAAGCCTTCATTGACGAGTACCTCGGCCGCTTCAAGCGTGGCGGGCACATCGGGGTAGAGCGTTTTGGGATCACCCAAAACCTCGAGTTTGACCAGGTTGTGCCCGTCGAGCAGTTCACGCGCCAGACGGCAGGTGCGCAGGGCATCTTCGGCGGTGTAACAACCGGCTGTGTTGGGCAGTATGGTGAACTCGCTGGGCGGAATAATATCCAGCAGATTGGGTTCGTCAGGGTTCTGGCCGATGTTGGAGCGGCGTATGGCGACCGTGATGATTTCGGCACCACTTTCGCGAATCGCACGGCCCGTTTCATCCAGATCCTTGTACTTGCCCGTGCCAAGCAGAAGGCGCGAAGTGTATTGTTTGCCTGCGATGGTGAGTGTGTCTTGTTGCATATCAGTATTGGCCCCCGCCGATGGCGTGCACGATTTCCAGTTTATCGCCAGCACTGAGTGAGTAATTGTCGTGCTGACTGCGAGGCAGGATTTCCCCATTTAATTCCACGGCTACTCTTTTGCCTGCCAAACCAAGCTGCCCCAGAAGTTGTGCGACTGAGCATGGTCTGTTGAGCGTTTGAAGTTCGCCGTTGATTGTAATCTGCATGAAAGTGCAATTATCTAGCAGGTGACTGGGATAGGCCACGAGGCATGAGCCGTAGCGTCGCGAGAGAAGCGAGCCCGAAGGGTGCGGCACAGGGAAGTGCCGAACAACCCACACATGTCCGATTGGGTGAGATCACCATCATTCCGCGTAACAAAGTGGAGCGGGTGATGGGAATCGAACCCACATTAAGAGCTTGGGAAGCTCCCGTTCTACCATTGAACTACACCCGCCAGGGTTGTGGATTGTAGAGTAGATTCGAACTGCCGTCATGGTCCTGGGCCGGACAGGGGCGCAGGCGTAATCTGTAGATGTCGGGCGGCCGAGTTAGCCACTAATGCGGTTTGCGAGATTCGGAACCTGGTTGTGAATCCTGAATGGCTAAATGCGCTTTCTGCTTTTCTTGTGGCTGGGAATTATCCGATGCGCCCATGTTAAAGCGCAGCCGATCGGCCACATTCTGGGCAGAAAAATAGCCTTTAATCGTTGCGATAATCGAGTCAACCTCAACCCTGGGTAAGGTGAATCGATCAGCACGTTCATTTAGAGAGTTGAGCAGGAAATCGCGCATGGCGATGCGTCTTTTTAATTTCGACTTGTCCTTAACCGACTGAAACGCATCAATGGATACACGCATGTAGGCAACGGATTCCAGCCAGCGCTCACTGTTGTGTCCGTGGCGCAGGTAACGGCCTACCATCCAGGGCGCAATTAATTTTGTAACGCCCGATTCAAGAATAGGTGGCAGGCTTTTATCGATGAGCTGTTCCTTGATTTCGAGCGCGACCCGGCGCTTGGCTTCCTTTAAACGCAATTCTTCAACTCGATCCTTGCCCGCCTTCATGGATTCGGCGACGAAGCTTTGCATTTCCTGTTCGCATATTCTCCAGACGGATTCAGCCGCCTGGGAAACGATATCCAGGTCGTGACCATTTTCCAGCCTGACGTGCTTTACCAATAACTTGACTTCTTCGAGACGGCGATCAATGACCTTTGGGTGGTTTTTCCCAAACAGGGATAGTTCCCTGATGAGCATGCGCCCCGGGTGATTGGAATCGGAAAACTTCGTGGGATCCTTGAGGGCGCTGATTGCCACTGGCAGGAAAAGTTTTTCGATTAATCGCACCACGCGGGGGTCCAGGTTTTCTTCCCTGGACATTGCATTGACTATTTTGCTTACCGTTTCAAGCTGTTCGCCATGGGCAGAGTGAAGTTCTCGTGCAAAATCACGCTGGCTTTGATCCGTATTTGAAGCGACCTCGGAAAGAATCTCAGGCAGATTTTCCTGAAAATTTCCATCGAGAAGCCTGGTCCGGGTTTCATCATCCAGGGACTCATTGAGTTTCTGCAATGAGGTGAGCAGCTCTCCGAGCTGATAATGATCGGCCCTGCCTGCAGTGCCATGAGGCCTGCGTTCTTCTTTGACTTCTATTTCGTAGGATATGTCTATGCCAGATTCCGACAAGAGCTTGATAACGAGCTGGTAACCCTCAACAAGCGTGGGCGCCTCCTCGGCTTCAAATAGCTGAACACACTCGACGCGGATTGCCTCTGGCAATTGAAATTCATTTAAGGCGGCACCAATGGCCTGCAGGATTTTTACCGGAGCCAGGGCGCGCGGGTTTACCTCTTTGTCAGATTCCCGCAATTTGGTAAGGCGCGCTTCAGCTTCCTTTATTACTGGCCCATGCGTGTTCATGAAGTAAGCAACCAGTCGAGCACGGCTCACAAAACGTTCCACCTGTGCATCATCGACAAGCGAGAGTTCATTGAGACTAATGGGGTCTTTGGACTCGTGGTGGCCAACAAACAGGTTATGAAGTTCTTTGTTCAGGGTTGCTTCGGCTTGCGGTCGGCGTTCGACGATTGATTCTATTGAATAAAGCAGATCGGCCTTGCGCGAACCAAGCGAAGCAGCAGCCTGATCCCGAAAGTGCATGACAAGCCTGTCTGTAAAGGCACTGAGAATGCCCTTGAGCCATTCTGAATATTCTTTTTCTACTATACGCGCGGTATTGGTCTTATTTTGCACGGTACCCTCCCCGGGGAGAGCCCTTGTGTATTTGCCAAACGGCAATAGCACAGGGCTTCTTTTAATTATCGAAGTCTATGTGTCGCACCCATCTTCTTCATGCAATCAGCGCGCATTGCAAAATCGCGACCTCCCATTAGGACATATATGTAATATTGAGTCAAGGTCAACAATTATGGACTCTTCCACACTACCCGTTTTCTCCCGTCCAATCACGAGGTGTACAAAGAGCGCTATTGTCTACATGGCTTAGGGGAACCTGGAGGACATCAATGCAATGTCCAAGATGGAGGCGCGACAATTTCAGGACTTGAGCCGGTAGCCTGTCTTGAATATCCAGCCGATCAGTGCCAGGCAAAACAGCATGAACAGGAAAGTCATGCCGACACTGATGCCGATATGCACATCGGCCACGCCATAAAAAGCCCAGCGGAAGCCGCTGATCAGGTACACCACGGGGTTGAACAGGGTGATGGTCTGCCACACGGGTGGCAACATACTGATGGAATAAAAGCTGCCACCCAGGAACGTGAGCGGTGTAATGACCATCATCGGAATGATCTGCAATTTCTCGAACCCGTCAGCCCAGATACCGATCACGAAACCAAACAGGCTGAAGGTCACGGCAGTGAGTACCAGGAAACCGAACATCCACACCGGGTGCTGGATTTCATAATCAACAAACAGATTGGCGGTCAGCAGGATCAGTAGCCCTAGGATGATGGACTTGGTTGCTGCCGCGCCGACGTAGCCCGCCAGAATTTCGACGAATGAAACCGGTGCTGACAGCACTTCATAGATGGTGCCGGAGAAACGCGGAAAGTAGATGCCGAATGAAGCATTGGAGATGCTTTCGCTCAGTAGCGAGAGCATGACCAGTCCCGGGATGATAAAGGCACCATAGCTGACCCCATCAATGTCACCCATGCGCGAGCCGATAGCGGCGCCGAACACCACGAAATACAGCGAGGTCGAAAGTACCGGCGAGGCGATGCTCTGCATCAACGTGCGGGCGGTGCGGGCCATCTCGAAGCGGTAAATGGCGCGAATAGCGTAGTAGTTCATGCTTCTTCCTTAACCAGGCTCACAAAGATGTCTTCCAGTGAGCTTTGCCTGGATTTCAGATCCTTGAAGTCGATGCCATTGGCGTGAAGCCGGCGCATCAGGTCGGCGATGCCGGTGTCTTCGTGCTGGGCATCGTAGGTGTACACGAGTGTCAGGCCGTCGCTGGACAGTTCCAGGGGGGGACCCTCCAGGTCGATGGGGATCTGCGCGAGCGGGTTTTGAAGATGCAGCGTCAACTGCTTCTTGCCGAGCTTTTCCATCAGCGTGTCCTTGTCCTCCACCACCACCAGTTCGCCCTTGCTGATCACACCGATGCGATCGGCCATCTCCTCGGCTTCTTCAATGTAATGGGTGGTCAGGATGATGGTGACGCCCTGTTCGCGTAATTCGCGTACCAGCGCCCACATCTCGCGCCGCAGTTCCACATCCACGCCGGCAGTGGGTTCGTCCAGGAACAGGATATTGGGCTCATGTGACAGGGCCTTGGCGATCAGCACGCGCCGCTTCATGCCACCGGAGAGCTCCAGGATGCGTGCGTCTTTCTTGTCCCACAGGGACAGTGCGCGCAACACCTTTTCGATATGCGCCGGGTTTTTAGGCTTGCCGAACAGCCCGCGGCTGAAGCTGACGGTATTCCAGACGGTCTCGAAGGCATCGGTCATCAGTTCCTGTGGCACCAGCCCGATCTTTGAGCGAGCGCTGCGGTAATCGCTGATGATGTCGTGACCATCCGCCACGATGCTGCCGGAGGTCGGGTTGGTCAGCCCACAGATCACGCTGATGAGAGTGGTCTTGCCGGCCCCATTCGGCCCTAGCAGGGCGAAGATTTCCCCGCGTCTGATTTCGAGGTCTATATTCTTCAGGGCCTGGAAGCCACCGGCATAGGTTTTGTTCAGATTCTGTACGCGGATGATGGCAGACACGACTATTCCTGATGTTGCGGGCTGCGCCGATTGTAAGCCACTCGCGGATCACTGGCCCTTTGTGATGCAGTGGTTCACTATTCCCGGCTGAGAATTATTCAATAGTGTAGTGAGGAGACAAGGATGCGCCTGGGTCTATTAACAGGAATGTTACTGTTTTCGGCAACGGGGTGGGCCATCCCTGAAGGGCCAGACGAACAAACCCCGGAATGGGGTCAACGTGAGGAGGCCAATTACGCCAGGGTCTCAGAGGCACCGGCCGAGCAGGCCAGCAACCCGGTCTTCATGCAGCGATTAACGGAGCAGAGTCTGGCTAATACCCAGTTTTATGCTGAGCGCAGTGCCGCTGACCCGAGCTGGAACCTGTCGAGCGCGTCGAATACGCCACTCACGCCCTTATGCGCGACATGGAGTGAGCAATGCGCCGGCGACCCGTTTCGCTACCCAGGTGTTGATCCATTTTACGAGACCGAGGGCGAGATACAGCCATTTGTCTATTACGACGAGGGTTGCGCGCGCATAGCCGGACGGGTCTGGAAGCCGCTCGGGGCGAGTACGAAGCTTCCCGCGGTGGTTATTGAGACAGGCTCAGTGCAATCACCGGAGCCCCTCTACTGGTGGCTGGCGCAACTACTGGTGCGTAATGGCTATGTGGTGATGACCTTTGACGTGCGCGGCCAGGGACGCTCGGATCAGCAGACCCCGACGGGTGAGCAGGGCAGCAATGCCAATCCCACCGTGTTCTGGGATGGTCTGGTCAATGCTATCGATTTCTTTCGCTCCAGCCCGGTACAACCCTATCCGCATAATCAGACCTGCGCGGGCACTTATCCCACGGAAGTCGCCGCCTTTAACCCGTTTCATGCGGTTGTTGACCCGGCGCGACTGGGGCTTGCCGGCCATTCGCTGGGAGCTACGGGCGTGTCGGTAGTCCAGGGGCTGGGCGGAGAGGGTGCTGACCCCTGGCCGGGACTGATTGACGCGCAAAACCCGGTAGACGTGATCGTTGCCTGGGATAGCCTGCGTGATCCGGATGACGATTCGCAGGGCGAGGATGTGACCCCCGTATTTGTGCCGCGTGTGCCCGCTATGGGCCATTCTTCAGAATACGGGCTGACGCCTGTGCCATTCACGCAGGCGCCGGATCCCGAAGGTCACAAGTCTGCGTTTGCTGCCTGGCAAGCCGCTGACGTACCGGCTTACCAGCTGACGATCCAGGGAAGCAGTCATTACGAGTGGTCAAATATTTCATCTTTCCCGACCACGTCCTGGTGCCCGGAGGTCGTGGATGGGCAATGCGTGGGTGGCTGGGGGCTGCCAATGGCCGAACACTACACGCTTGCGTGGTTCGATCGCTGGCTCAAGCAGGTGGGGGAGCCCGGCTTTGCGACAGCCGATGCCCGTCTTACTGCAGATACGGACTGGGTTGAGCGTATGAGTTTTTACTTTCGATCAGCCCGTGATTACCCATCACGTGCAGGACAGCCATTGCACTGCGAAGATATACGGGGAGGGATCGTGGATGGCGCTCCCTGCGCCGTTGCGAGTGGCTCGAAGGCGCAGGGGGGCGGTAAGCCCTCAGGTTCAGGACGGGCTGGCGGTGGTTGTGCGCTGGTGGATGAACCCGCAGGCCTTGATCCGGTCTTAGCATTATTGGCCTTGACTGCAATGTTGGGGATCAGGCGCCGATTTAGGGCAGTCAGGCGCATCAGAAAACTTGAAGGGAAGAACAATGGGTAAGTTAATCAAGGTCTTGTTGATTATTGTCGGATTAGTCATTGCCGGCATCGTGGCGCTGGCTGTGTTGTTGCCACTGTATTTCGACCCAAATGACTTCAAGGAAGAAATTGCCCAGGCTGCCGAAGACAAGACGGGGCGCAAGCTGGCCCTGAAGGGAGATATCGGGCTTTCAGTGTTTCCCTGGCTGGGCGTGGAGTTGGGTGAAACCAGTCTGAGTAACGCCGCCGGTTTCGGTGAACAGCCTTTTGCTGAGTTCAGGAGCGCGGCAGTACGCCTGCAACTTATGCCCCTGTTGCGCGGGGATATCGAGGTTGGCCGCGTGACCCTTGATGGTCTGCGATTACGCCTGGCCAAGAATGCTCAGGGCGTGAACAACTGGCAGGACATGCAGGCGCATATGGCAAAACAGGATAAGGCCGATGCGGATAAACCCAAGCCCGAAGATAAGGAGCCAAGCCGATTCCAGGTCAAGTCACTGCAGGTTGCTGGCGTCGAAATCAATGATGCTGCCCTGTACTGGAGTGACGCCCAGGCCGGCACCAATACCAAGCTGGAATCCCTGAACCTTGAGACCGGCACCCTGGTCCCGGGTAAGCCCGCGCCGGTCGAAATGGACTTTGTCATTGCCCTGGCTGAACCCAATGTTACCGGCCAGGTAAGCGCGAAGGCGCAGGTCAACGTCGATGTGGAGAAGGAACGCTACGCCGCTGAAGGGCTGACCCTGGAAGTGACTGCCATCGGTGAAGGTGTGCCAAACGGCAAGCAGACCATAAGCCTGTCGGGTGATGCCCGGGCAGACCTGGCCGCACAGACGCTGTCCCTGCCTAACCTTGTGCTGAATGCCGCAGGTGGCAAGCTGACCGGCAGCGTAGATGCCAAGCAGATTCTCAACACACCGATTCTCAGCGGGTCGCTGGCGGGTAATAACCTGTCGCCGCGCGACATTATGCAAACCCTGGGAATGGAGGTGCCGAAGACGGCCGATTCCTCGGTGTTGAGCGCGGCCAGCCTTAATGTGAAGTTCGATGGCCCGTTGGACAATCTTCAGATCAAACCGATTGCAGCGAAACTCGACGATACCAGTATCAGTGGTTCGGCCAGCCTGCGGCGCAGTAGTCCACTGGTCATCGGTTTCGATCTAAACGTCGACGCGATGGATATGGATCGTTATCTGCCGCCGGTTGACAAGCCCAAGGCCAAGGACAGCGGGGGCACCAAGAGCGCACCCCCCTCCGAGGGCAAAGTGGCGAAAACAGACAAGGACAGGGGCGAAATCAACAATACAGAGATTCCGGTCGATGTACTCAAGTCACTTAACCTGGACGGCAAACTGCGCATCAAGCAGCTGACGGTCAAGGGCATGAAAATGGACAATGTGGCGCTCGACGTGGTCAGCCGCAATGGTCGACTGGAGATCAAACCGCTGGACGCGGCGCTGTATAAGGGCAATGCCGATATTCGAGCAGTGGTTGATGCAAGCACTGCCCGGCCGAGCTATAGCCTCAAGACCAATATCAGGTCGGTGCAGTCCGGTGCCTTGCTCAAGGACTTGATGGGCGACGACAAATTATCTGGCCTGGCCAATGTGGCCCTCAACCTGACCAGCTCGGGAAAAACGGTGGGCTCGGTGCGGCAAGCCCTTAACGGCACCGTCGATGTTGAGTTTCTGGAAGGCAAGATCAAGGGTTTCAACCTGGGGCAGATGCTTCGCGCTGCCCATGCCCGTTACAAGGGAGAGCCGGCCCCGCCTCCTGAACCCCAGGTCACGGACTTTGCGGCCCTGACCCTGAACGGAGCGATTCAAAATGGCGTGATGACGCGCAGCGATCTCAATTTCAGGAGCCCGTTGTTTCGCGTGATCGGGGAAGGCAAGCTCGATCTGGTCAAAGAAGGCATAGACTACCTGGCCAAGGTGTCTGTCGTGGATACCCTGGCCGGCCAGGGGGGCAAGGATCTTGAGGAGCTGAAGGGCATTACGATTCCCGTTCGCCTGACCGGCGATCTGTTTGCCCCTAACTACAAGATTGACCTGGGCGGTATGCTGGAAGCCAAGGCAAAGGCCAAGGTGGATGCGGTAAAAACCGAGCAGAAAGAGAAGCTCAGGGCCAAGAAAAAGGCCAGGGAAGGTGAGTTGAAGGACAAGTTGCGCGATAAGCTCAACAACAGGCTGTTTGGCGGAGGCGAAGAGCCTTCGCAGGAAGCAATGCCCGAGCCAGCCCCGACTGAATAGAGCCGTTCTTGCCCGCCTCTTTTTCAGATCGTCTGCTGCGCTGGTTTGACCAGCACGGGCGGCACGACCTGCCCTGGCAGCTTGCACGCAATGCTTATCGAGTGTGGGTGTCTGAGGTCATGCTGCAGCAGACCCAGGTCGTCAGCGTCATTCCCTATTTCGAGCGCTTCATGCGGCGTTTTCCAGAGCTGGCGGATTTGGCCAAAGCCGATCTGGACAGCGTACTCGAACACTGGGCCGGGCTTGGCTATTACTCAAGGGCACGCAATCTGCATAAGGCTGCACGCATGATCGTGGCGCAGCATGCAGGTGTGTTTCCGCAGGATGTGGAGGCGGTGCAGGCACTGCCCGGTATTGGCCCGTCGACAGCGGCAGCGATACTCGCGCAGGCTCATGGGCAGCGCCATGCCATCCTGGATGGTAACGTCAAGCGGGTACTGAGTCGTTATCACGCTGTCGAAGGCTGGGCCGGTCAGAAGGCGATCAGCACTCGTCTGTGGCAGCTGGCCGAAGAACATACACCGCATAGCAGGCTGGCCGATTACACGCAGGCGATCATGGATCTGGGCGCGACGCTGTGTACAAGGAGCAAACCACGCTGCACTACCTGTCCGCTGGTACAGGGTTGCCAGGCCTACCGGCAGGGCAGGATTGATGAATTGCCGACACCGCGACCCAAACGACTACGCCCGCAACGGCTGACCCGCATGCTGGTAATTGGGAACGAACAGGGTGAAATACTGCTGCAAAAGCGGCCACCAATGGGCATCTGGGGCGGCCTTTGGAGCCTGCCGGAATTGCCTGAAGACAGGGAGCCGGTTGATTTCTGTGCACGGGAGCTGGCGTTAAGTGTGGGACCGGCCAGTAGCGCAGAACCAGTGAAACATGGCTTTACCCACTTTGAATTGACCATCGAGCCGCTGGTAGTGAGGGTGGCCGGAAACGAGCTGCAAGTACAGGAAGATGAAGAACGGCAATGGTATAAACCCGATAACCCCGAATCGGCACCGGCGCTGCCGGCACCACTGTCAAGGCTATTGCACGGTAAAATGATTGGCTCAATGCTCGTCAATGATTAAAGAGATTCTCACATGACCCGTATGGTTAATTGCATCAAACTCGGAGAGCCGGCTGAAGGTCTGGATCGCCCTCCCTATCCAGGTGAGTTGGGGGAACGCATCTTCAACAGTGTTTCCAAGCAGGCCTGGCAGGACTGGCTGGGGCACCAGACCATGCTGATCAATGAATATCGCCTGCATCTGGCCGACCCCAAGGCGCGCGCATTTCTGGCCGAGGAAATGGACAAGTATTTCTTTGGCGGGGGCGAGTTGGCAGCCACCGGCTATACCCCGGTTGAAGGGGATTCAGAAGGCGAATCTTGACCGCGGGTGGGCGGCCCGGTTTAATACGCGGCTTCCCAATCGGCATGTTCCCCGCCGATTCGCTTGTTACAAAGCCTGGCCAAGTAGCTCAGTTGGTAGAGCAGCGGACTGAAAATCCGCGTGTCGGTGGTTCGATTCCGCCCTTGGCCACCATTTTTACCTATTGTTAACAGTTGCTTAGGTCGTTATTAGAGGCACGATAAGCCGCCCCATTGACGTCCTGCAGGCCGGGCTCATGCGGCCCTGAGCGTGTTATAGCAGTTGCTGGCGGACTCCCGGGGCGCTGTCGGATGCGCAGCCCAGGGCAGGGTGAAGACGCGCAAAGGCTGACATCAGGCGCGCGCAGCGTCGCTGTAGTCGACATGACAACCCCGTGCTGGCAGGTGACTAGATCTCAAGCGTGACCAGCAGATCCGCAGATTCCACCGTCATACCGGCGGATACCGGAATGGCCGCGACTTTGGCGTCCATGGGGGCCGTGATGACGGTTTCCATTTTCATCGCCTCCAGCGTGACGAGCGGGTCGCCCTTGCGAATATTGTCGCCTGGCTTTACCGCCACACGTGCCACCATGCCGGCCATCGGGGCCCCGACCTGGCTGGGTTCTGACGGGTTGGCTTTCGGTCGGCCCGCACTGGCCTCTGACCCCGCATCGGCGACTCGAATGACGCGCGGTTGACCATTCAGTTCATAGAACAGCTTGGTCATGCCGGTTTCGTCATTATCCGTCGTGCCTTGCAGGCGGATGACGAGCGTCTTGCCACGATCGATATCGACGCTGATTTCCTCGTGATCCTGCAGCCCATAAAAGAAGGTCGTGGTGGGTAGTCGGCTGACTTCTCCGTAGGTCTGGCGATGCAGGGCATAGTCAGTAAAGACCTTGGGATACATGAGGTAAGAGGCCAGTTCGGTGTCTGACAAGGGCCGGCCGCAGGCTTTTTCTGCATCGCTGCGGGCCGCTGTCAAATCCACGGCTGGTATATGTGCACCGGGGCGCCCTTCAATGGGCTTCTGACCCTTGAGTACCTTGGCCTGCAGTGCAGGCGGCCAGCCGCCCTCTGGGGTGCCAAGATCGCCACGTAGCATGGCGACCACCGAGTCGGGGAAGTCAATATCGCGCTGTGGGTCGGCGACCTCTTCTGGGGTGAGGTCGTTGGCGACCATGTACAGGGCCATGTCACCGACCACCTTGGATGAGGGGGTCACTTTAACGATGTCACCGAACAGCTGATTCACATCCGCGTAGGCCCTGGACACTTCGGCCCAGCGTGGTCCCAGGCCCATGGAACGGGCCTGCTCGCGTAGATTGCTGTATTGGCCGCCCGGCATTTCGTGGCGATAGACATCGGCCGTGCCTGAGCGGATGTCGCTCTCGAAGGGGCTATAGTAGCGGCGCACATCCTCCCAGTAGTCAGACAGCTGGCGCAGGGCCTGGATATCAATGCCGGGATTGCGCTCGGAGTGCGACAGGGCCGCGGCGATGCTGCCCAGGTTAGGTTGGGATGTCAGGCCGGACAAGGCATCAAGTGCGCCATCGACAGCATCGCAGCCCGCATCAATCGCTGCCAGCACCGAGGCGGCGCTGATCCCGCTGGTGTCGTGGGTGTGAAAATGGATGGGCAAATCGACTGCCTGTTTCAGGGCTGAAACCAGCGCATGCGCGGCTTGTGGTCGACATACGCCGGCCATGTCCTTGATGCCGAGGATATGCGCGCCGGCGGCCTCCAGCCGTTTTGCCATTTCAACGTAGTAGTTCAGATTGTATTTGGGCCGGCTTTCGTCAAACAGATCGCCTGTATAGCAGATCGCCGCCTCGGCCACGCCACCGGCCTCGACGACAGTGTCGATCGCCAGGCGCATGTTTTCCGTGTTGTTGAGGCAGTCGAAGATACGGAAGATATCAATGCCGTTGTCAGCAGCCTGCCGGATGAAATACTGCACCACGTTGTCGGCGTAGTTGGTGTAACCCACAGCGTTGGAGGAGCGCAGCAGCATCTGGAAAGGGATATTGGGGATGGCCTCGCGCAGGCCAGCGAGACGCGCCCAGGGGTCCTCTTTCAGGAAGCGCAGCGCCACGTCAAAGGTCGCGCCGCCCCAGCACTCCAGTGATAACAGTTTCGGTGCCAGCCGGGCATAGTAGGGTGCAATTGCCAGCATGTCCTGCGTTCGCAGGCGTGTGGCAAACAGGCTCTGGTGGGCGTCGCGCAGACTGGTGTCGGTCAGCAACACCTGGGGCTGGTCCTTGATCCACGTGGCAAAGCCATCGGCACCCAGTTCCCTGATCCGGTCCCGTAATCCGGGCGGGGGCGGCGTGTTCAGGTCAGTTGGGGGCAGGCGCGGCTCTGGCAAGGGTAAGGGGGGTGGCTGGCGCCCCTGCATCTGCGGATTACCGTTGACCACGGTTTCGCCAATAAAGCGCAGCAGTTTGGTGGCACGGTCTTTACGCGGCGTGAATTCGAACAGTACCGGGGTGTCATCGATAAAGCGTGTGTTGTAGTCACCATGCAGGAACTGCGGATGCGCGATGACGTTTTCCAGGAACTGCAGATTGGTCGATAAGCCGCGGATGCGGAATTCACGCAGACAACGATCCATGCGGGCGATGGCCTCGCCTGCGGTCGGGGCCCAGGCGGTCACCTTGACCAGCAATGAGTCGTAGTAGGGGGTGATCACGGCACCCGAATAGGCCGTGCCGCCGTCCAGGCGGATGCCAAAGCCCGCGGGGCTACGGTAAGCAATCAGGCGGCCATGATCGGGTGTGAAGCCATTTTCAGGGTCTTCAGTGGTCACCCGACATTGCAGGGCATGCCCGTCAAGTTGTATGGCCTGCTGGTCAGGCAGGCCAGCATGCTTGCCGATGGCCTCCCCCTGCGCGATCAGTATCTGTGCCTTGACGATGTCTACGCCGGTGACTTCCTCGGTGACCGTATGTTCTACCTGGATACGCGGGTTTACTTCAATGAAATAAAAGGCACCACTGTCGGCATCCAGCAGAAACTCGACCGTGCCTGCATGGCTATAGTCCACGCTTTTGCATAGACGCAGGGCGGCGGCACATAGTTGACCGCGCTGTTCTTCGTCCAGGTAGGGGGCAGGCACACGTTCGACAACTTTCTGATGGCGACGTTGCACCGAACAGTCGCGCTCGAACAGGTGTACCAGGTTGCCGTGCTTGTCACCCAGTATCTGCACCTCCACGTGGCGCGCATTGGTGACCAGTTTCTCGACATAAACCTCATCATTTCCAAAAGCGGACTGTGCCTCGCTACGGGCCGATTCAAGATGCCTGGCAAACTGGTCCTCTGATTCGATTACCCGCATTCCGCGTCCGCCGCCGCCCCAGCTGGCCTTGAGCATGACGGGGTAACCGATATCGGCAACTTTTTGCCGGGCACTGTCTACGTCCGCTGGCAGAGCTCCGGAAGAGGGCAGCACGGGTACATTTGCAGCGAGCGCTGCCTTGCGGGCGGACACCTTGTCACCCAGTGTCCTGAGGATATCGGGCGAGGGACCTATGAAGATGATGTCGGCTTTTGCACAGGCCTCGGCCAGTTCCGGATTCTCAGAAAGAAAACCATATCCCGGATGGATGGCTTGCACGCCGGCTTCAGTGGCGATACGAATGATTTCAGGGATGTCCAGATAGGCCGCGATGGGTTTATTGCCCTTGCTGACCAGATAACTTTCATCCGCCTTGAAGCGATGCAGCGAGAAGCGGTCTTCATGGGCGTAGATCGCGACTGTTCGAATGCCCATTTCTGCGGCTGCCCGCATCACACGTATGGCGATCTCGCCACGGTTTGCGACCAGTATTTTGTGAATGGGTTTTTTATGCATATCAGACAGGTTCCAGGCTCGGCGTGGGTGTCACGGAAGACGCTTTTCCAAGCCACGATAATACGCAACTTATCGGCAGCAATGCCTGACTTGTCAGGCTGTTGCTAACTTCCACGCTTCTGCCAGCACCATAGCGAATAAGTGTCGGTATTGCTTGATTATGGTCTTTGCCAGCATTCCAGCGTGGGTGAGTCGCTGGCCTGCCATGGTGGGTATTTCGACATGACCTGTTTGAACAAGGTGCTGTCAACCAGCCCATCCAGCCAGGTCTGCACAAGCGGATAGG
>JBFKKS010000023.1:0-18838 GCA_041630955.1 Nevskiales bacterium | reverse complement strand
CGCCGTCGCCATCGCCATCGCCGTCGCCGTCGCCATCGCCATCGCCGTCGCCATCGCCATCGCCGTCGCCGTCGCCATCGCCAGGCGGCAGTGGTTCAACAACCGTCACATTCCCTGTAGCGGTGAGATCCAGCAAATCATCTTCGCCTTGGATGTAAAGCCGCGCCGAAACCGCCACCGGGGAAGCATTCTCGCTCACGCCATAGGCCAGGCCTATGCGTGGCACCACATTATCAATTGCCACGACGCCGGGCGTGCCGGAACTCCATACAACGGACTCGGTCAGGTCCTGGCCGTTGTCCCCGATTACTCGCAACTGCGTGGTGCTACCGAGCGGCACCGTGGCATCAGCAGGCTCGATGCCTATTGAGCCCAAGGGCAGGCTGCCAACATTGACAGTGGCTTCCCCGCTACTATCCGAAGCGGCCTGGGTTTCACCACTTTGATTCACGCGGGTCGTGTCAATCGTTACCGTGCCCGGCGTATCCCTGCGTGTCGTCACCAATCCCTGAAAGCCGCTCAGGCTACTGACGTTAGCGATCTCGGTGTCTGAGCTTGCCCACTGAACACTACGTGTAAAATCGCGCGTGTAAATGCTGTCCTCGTTTCCCAGACCATCATCGAAGCTGGCCTGCACTTTCAGGCGCCCGATCGTGCCTGGGAAAACTTCCATACTGGCAGGATTAATCGTCATATCCAGAAGTTCATCAGCAACCACATTGACCGTGAAAACATGGTCCAGAATATCGTTGCCGTCACCATCCTGGTCATAGTGGATCAGCATCCTTGAAGGTACGCTTTCTGCTCCGCTGGCCAGTGGGTTGGTGAAAATAATAATCTTGTCAGACAGCAGAAACCCTGCATCACCGGTCGCTGCATCGGGATCATTCGGGTTTTCTGATTCAAGTACCAATTGGCGATCCGGGTTCTCTTCATCGCGTATCGCGTCCAGCTGATCGAACACCAGCTGCAGGGTGAGATCCTGTTCGTAGTAATCCTCTGCGCTTTCGCCATCGAAAATGCCAAATACTCGCGTGGCCTCCCGACTGGACTGGATCACATTGAAGGGGTCAGGGTCGATACCAAGATTCTCGGTACGTAATTGAAGCCGATTGAATCTCTTGTCTACCGGCTTGATCCGGGCCTCGGCAACGAAGTCTTCACAGCCAGCTATGAGCGGGTCGGCTTTAAGCACGAGAGCATCTGCATCAGCATTAGTGCTGGCAGTGGCCTTCAGGCGCCTCACATCTGGATTAATTTCGCCTCTACCGCCCCCCAGTTCCTCAAGACTCCAACGAACCAGTCGCGAGGTACTCAGGGCGCGTCGCTTGTCCAGAATGCCGGTCAATATAAGCGGTTGCTCGGTGCCGACGGCAAGACTGGAAACAGGCGGCGAAATTTCAATCCGGCTGGGCAGGATTGTAATCTCCACATCAGCCTTCAGGCTCAGGAAACTGGCGGTAATGGTGGCCTTGCTACCCGGAGGTCCTATCGGCGTGATTATGCCTTTGCCAAGTACGGCCGTACCCTCATCATCCTCGGCAATCGTATTGAACTCTTCATCGCCATTACTCACTCGAACCACGGACGTGTCACTGGATGACCACGTCGCACGCTGGGTCATGTTCTCGCGCTCACGATTACCGAAGGTGCCAATCAATACCAGGCTGCTTCGGAAGCATCGGAATACATCGGCTGAACTGTTGCCAACCTGGTTTTCCTTCAGTTCGATACCTGCATCGTTGATGCCAAGCACTGAAAGACTATTGATGTTGAGACGTTCCAAACGGTTGCCGTCACCTACATCGAAGTCACAGGCAGCAAGACCCAGGCTCAGCAGCAGGGTCAGCGCTAACGCGCTTTTCCGCACCAATTCGTTGATAGCGGCAATCATCCGGGGGTGCAAAATGCTCATATCCTTATGCTCGTAGCAACCTGCCAAGAAACGTCTTCAAACAGCAGGAAATCATTAAATCGTTCTATTTCATGCCCTGATTAGGGTCGCAGAATACCATAGACCACTCACCCGGCCTCCGGTTCGCCGGACTGTGCGCCAGGTGCGGCTTCAGTGCCTGCCTTGACCCGTAGTCGTAACCCCAGGTCCCGTAACTGCTCGGCATCGACCTTCCCTGGTGCAGCGGTTAATGGACAGCTGGCACTCTGAGTCTTGGGGAAGGCGATCACATCACGAATGCTGCTTGCGCCCGCCATCAGCATGACCAGCCTATCGACACCAAATGCCAATCCGCCGTGTGGCGGGCAACCGTACTTCAAGGCGTCCAGCAGAAAGCCAAATTTCTCGCGCGCCTCTTCTTCACTGATACCCAATATATCGAAGATCGCCGATTGCATTTCTGTGTCATGAATACGCACCGAGCCCCCGCCGATTTCAGAGCCATTGAGTACGATATCGTAGGCGCGTGATAACAACTCACCCGGCTGGGCCTTTACCGTTTCCGCATCGCTTGCAGATGGCGCGGTGAATGGATGGTGCAGGGCCTGCCAGCGTTTCTCGCGTTCGTCCCATTCAAACATGGGGAAGTCGACCACCCACAGCGGCCGCCAGCCGTCCTCGACCAGACCAAGGTCCTGACCCAGGCGCAATCGCAACGCACCAAGCGCTTCATTCACGATCCTGGCGCTATCGGCACCAAAGAACAGGATGTCTCCATCGGCCGCACCGCTACGCTGACAGATGCCCTCGATGGCCGCATCAGAAAGAAATTTCAGAATCGGCGACTGCAGGCCCTCACGACCCGACGCCAGATCATTGACCTTGATATAGGCCAGCCCGCGCGCACCAAACTGAGCTACAAAGGCGGTGTAATCATCAATTTCCTTGCGGCTCAACTTGCCGCCGCCCGGTGCCCGCAGCACGGCGACCCGGCCCTCTGGGTCTCTGGCCGGGCCGGAAAAGACCTTGAACTCGGCATCGCCCACCAGATCGGATACTTCCACCAATTCCAGGGCAATGCGCAGATCCGGCTTATCTGAACCAAAACGTTGCATGGCCTCCGCATAGGACATACGCGGGAATGGTGACGGCAGATCGACGTCCATCACCTCCTTGAACAGGCCCCTTAGCATGTCCTCGTTCAGGCTCATGATGTCCTCTTCATCCATGAACGAGGTCTCGATATCCAGCTGTGTAAATTCGGGCTGGCGATCGGCGCGCAGATCCTCATCGCGAAAACAGCGGGCAATCTGGTAGTAGCGATCCAGCCCCGACATCATCAACAGCTGCTTGAATAACTGCGGCGACTGCGGCAAGGCAAAGAACTGGCCATTATGTACGCGGCTTGGGACCAGGTAATCACGAGCCCCTTCAGGCGTGGCCCGGGTCAGCACCGGTGTTTCCACATCGATAAAACCCTGCTCGTCAAGGTAACGGCGCAGGAAACGGGTCACTCTGGCCCGAAGCGTAAAATTGGCCTGCATACGTGGCTTGCGCAGATCCAGGTAACGATAACGCAGACGCAGTTCCTCGTTGGTTTCTTCCTCATCAATCTGGATCGGTGGAGTTTCCGCACGATTCAGCACAGTGAGTTCCAGCGCATACACCTCGATCATCCCCGTCGGCAGTTTGGGGTTCTGCGTGCCTTCTGGTCGGTTGCGCACCCGCCCACGCACCTGGATCACATACTCACTGCGCAGGCGCTCGGCCTGGGCAAACATATCTGGCTGATCCGGATCGAACACCACCTGCAGCAGACCTTCCCGGTCGCGCAGGTCAATAAAAATGACCCCGCCATGGTCACGGCGACGATGCACCCAACCGGTTACGCAGAGTTCCTGATCGAGCAGAGCTTCGGTCACCTGACCGCAGTAATGAGTACGTTGCATTGTGGGGATTGGCCTGAATAAAGAGTCGGGGCGAACAAAAGCGCGCAATTCTAGCGCGACCAGCCCGCAAAATCAGCCGTTAAGGGGCTTTTCCGCTAATACAACGCTGTCGGACACGTCCGGATTTACGACACCAAGCGAGATAATCATGCGCAGGGCGTCCTCTACCTTCATGTCCATCTCAATCACTTCATCGCGCGGCACCAGCACGATAAAACCCGAAGTCGGGTTGGGCGTTGTAGGTACAAATACGGTGACAACATCCTTAACTGTACGTTCCTGTACCTCTCCGACTGGCTCAGAGGTCTGAAAGGCCAGCGTCCATACTCCCTTGCGGGGGTACTCAACCAACAGTACCTTGCGAAAAGCCTGGTTATCACCCACAAGTACCGTTTCTGACAGCCGTTTTACGCCGCCATAAATCGTACGTGCGAGTGGTACGCGCTGTAGCAGTGATTCACCAATGGCCAGCAACCTGGCACCAAAGAAATTGGCGGCAAAGAAGCCTGTGATCATGAGAATCAGCAGGGTCAGAATGATACCCAGACCCGGCACATGAAAGCCCAGCAATACATCAGGCCGCAGGTGCTCGGGCAGCAGCAAGAGGCTGCGATCCATCAGATCAACCAGAAAGCCAATCACGAGCAAGGTAGCGCCCAGGGGCAGCCACACCAGTAACCCCGCGATGAGCCAGCGCCTGATCACGCGTCAGCAGCCTTGGGCTGAGTGGCAGACTTTGTTTCGGTTTTGCTGGTGCTGGTGCCTGTGCTGGCCGAACTATCCGCGGTACTGGCAGGGGTCGTCTTTGAATCGGTAGCCAGATTACGTTTGTCGCCTGATTTGAAATCGGTCTCGTACCAGCCGCCGCCCTTCAAGCGAAAGGCCGCTGCGGAGACTTTCTTCACCAGTTGTGGCTCACCACAGGCAGGGCAGTCCGTTAGTGGGTCTTCACTCAGCCGTTGTAGCCGCTCCAACGACTGGCCGCAGGCACGACAGATATATTCATAAATAGGCATGATTCATCACTGGACAATGGACCTATACGCAATTTATGTGCTGTTGCGCGTAGTTCAAGGGTGGTAAAGATTGGCATTATAAAGAAAACCAGCCCCCGAAGGTTTTATGCAACCTGCAATGCTGGCCTGTATGACTACAATGCGCATTACTGCTTTAACTGGGATTAAACGATGGCAAGGCTATTGATTACAGGTGGGGCCGGTTTCATCGGTAGTCATTTCGTACGCCATTGGCTGGCCACGCACCCTGATGATCACATCGTGGTTCTCGATGCCCTGACCTATGCGGGTACACTCGAAAACCTGAAGGATTGCCTTGCCCGTGTTGAATTCGTTGAGGGCAATATCTGCGACCAGCCACTGTGCACTGCCCTGCTCAGGAATGCGGGACTGGACACAATCGTACATTTCGCTGCTGAATCCCACGTAGACCGATCGATCACCGGGCCGGATGTTTTCCTGAAAACGAATATAGAGGGCACCCATAGCCTGTTGAAGGCCGCCAAACAGGTATGGCTGGACGAGTCCGGCAAACCAAGTACTCACCGTTTTCACCACATCTCCACGGATGAGGTTTACGGATCACTGGGGCCGAATGAGCCCGCATTCACGGAAGAATCCCCCTACCGACCCAATTCACCCTATGCCGCCAGCAAGGCTGCGGCCGACCACCTGGTGCGCGCTTATCACCAGACCTATGGACTGCAAACCAGTATCAGCAATTGCAGCAACAACTTCGGGCCCTGCCAGCATCAGGAGAAGCTCATCCCCGTCACCATCGAGAGTTGCCTGACCGGAAAACCCATACCGGTCTACGGTGATGGTCAGCAGATACGCGACTGGCTGCATGTAGACGATCATTGCCATGCCATCGCACGCATCCTGCTCAACGATGAAGCAGGTGAGACATACAATATTGGCGGCCGATGTGAACTAAGCAACCTCGCTCTGATTCAGCAGGTTTGCGAGCAGCTCGACAGGCGTTTTCAGACGCAGCCGGAACTATCGAAACGCTTTCCTGACTGCCCGGCTGCCAAAGGACAAACCAGCAGCGGTCTTATACAGCATGTTGCAGATCGTCCAGGTCATGATCGCCGCTATGCCATTGATGACAGTAAGTTGCGTTCACGACTGAAGCATCATTCAGCCATGACTTTCGAACAGGGACTGCAAACAACCCTGGACTGGCACCTGGCTCAAAACACTGACTGACACAAAAAAGGCGGCCAGGCCGCCTTTTTCAAGAGCCTTAAACATTCAACTCAGAGCGAGGGCAGGCCATCACAGAGCGGTTCATAATCTGGATATTGAAAAACATCTAAATAATAAATCGCCAATCCTTCTGCTGTGACGGTACCCAGGTCAATTTCAGCAGGCAGATCAGGCTCCTCTTCATTGCAGCCAAGCTTGCTGTACTTTTTTTCACCCTTATCTATAACCTTTTGGGCCCTGGCCAAGACCGCATCAAATTCGTCCAGTAATGCTTCTTCTGTACCACCCGCTTTACAGGCCTTATTGCTCGCCTTGGATGAGATTCTTAATAACTTCAAGAATATCTTGTCCACGGTCTTCAGGCACTTGGCAGCACCTGTTGAGTCAGCCAGACTCGCTGTCGGCATGCCTGCCAGCCCCACCATCAAAAATACTGCGGTTAGTGATACGGCGATTGTTTGCTTGTTCACCATGCCCCTCCTGTAATCCAATCAATAATGCGGGTATCAGTGATACCTGTTAAAAATTCTAGCGCTAACCAAAGAAAATTACAGTGACAAAGATCACAGGCCATGCGCCGCCTCATCTTCCCCCCTGAGGCCTGTCCTGTTCTGCTCATCGCGCTTCTGGCTTCGGATCATACTTGGCCGCCCTGCCTGCGATGCCACTGGCCTCAGGCAACTGGCACTTAAGGGGGGATTGGCCTACATTTGCAGTCTGGCCCGTCCATGAATTCTTGTAGCCAATGTCTCCAGCCAACCGCAGCGACATACCCATCACCCCGCGCCGAGATCTGGACTTCGAGTTCAACAAGGTGCCCCGCTATTGGTTTGGCGGAGACCCCTTCAAGACGCGATTCTTTGACGCGATGTCGATGCTGTTCCCGGAAGGGGAAAAGTTTTTTATCGAATGCGTACGCGATTTCCGTGACCAGGTTAGCGATCCTGATTTGAAGGAACAGATTCGTGACTTCATGCTGCAGGAAGGCCAGCACGGCATGGTACATACCCAATTTAACAATCGGCTCAAAGCCCAGGGTATCGATGTTGATCGCATCCTGAGCCAGCAGGTTCGGGTGTTGAACGCATACCGCCAGAAGACCCCCTCATGGTTCACACTTTCCATTACGGTTGCTGCAGAACATATGACCGCCGTAATGGCACATGGCTTTATGGATCGTAGCGATATGTTTAAAGATGCTGACCCCAGAATCCGCGCCATGTATCTGTGGCATGGTGTAGAAGAAATTGAGCACAAGGCCGTGGCTTTTGATGTATTACAGAAGGTGGCCAGGGCAAACTACTTCCAGCGTATCGCGGGCCTTGTCTGGGAATCCATCCTGTTCCCCTTTCATACCTTCGTGCTGATGAATCACATGCTCAAGGCTGATGGGGTCAAATCTCGCGGCAAACTCTGGATTAAAGGGCTTTGGTGGCTGTACGGTCCTGGTGGACTTTACCTGCGCCTGATGCCGCATTACCTTTCCTTCTATCTACCAGGCTTCCATCCTTGGAAATTTGGCAGGCTAGAGTCAATGCGTAACTGGCTGAGTGCCTTCAATAAGTCTGGCGACCCTATTGCTGCCAGCGAGGAAGTCATGCAGTCTGCTGACTTGAAAGCTGCGTAACCCAGGATCAGACATGAAAGATTTTACCGATAAAGTAGTCGTCATTACCGGTGCCGGCTCAGGTATTGGCCGCGCTCTGGCGCAGAACTTCGCCAAAGCCGGCGCGCGTCTGGCACTGGCGGACAACCATGCCGACAACCTGGCCGAAACAGCGGGTATGCTGGGAACCAGCGAAGTCATAACCGAGACACTTGATGTGTCTGACCGTGAAGCGGTATATGCCCTCGCCGACCGGGTAAAGGAGCATTACGGCGCGGCGCATATCGTCATCAACAATGCCGGCGTAACCTTTTCCAATACGGTTGAAGATTCCAGCTACGAGGATTTTGAATGGCTGATGGGTATCAACTTCTGGGGCGTGGTCTACGGCACCAAGGCCTTTCTGCCACTACTTAAGCAGGTCGACGAAGCCGCCGTCGTTAATATTTCAAGCGTATTTGGCATCATTGCGTTTCCCGGGCAGGCGGCCTACAACGCGAGTAAATTTGCTGTGCGGGGTTTCACCGAGGCCTTGCGCCACGAACTCGCCCTGGAAGGCAGCAAGTTGCTTGCCGTTAGCGTTCACCCCGGTGGCATCAAAACCAACATTGCGCGCAATGCACGCTTCTACAAGGACCACGAGGGCAATACCGATCACGCGCAGATTGCTTCTGATTTTGAACAGATTGCCAGGACCACCCCGGAGAAAGCCGCGCAGACCATCGTTGATGGCATTATCGCGAATAATCCACGGGTTCTTATTGGCGGCGACGCCTGGGCCATGGACCGCATTCAACGCATGATGCCAGTCAACTACATGAAGCCCATACTGAGCATCGTCAATCGCCTGCGCCCCAAGCCATCTGTCAGCAAAGCCAAGGAACAAAAAGCCTGAATTCAGGCTGCATAATTTGCCAGCAGATAGGCCCTGATAGCGTCGGATTCGTACATCTCATTGCCGGTGTTAGTGTCTACCAGGTAAGGCACCTGAACACGACCGGTGCGCTCCAGTAATGCAAGGCGATTACGACCCTTGACAGGCAAATTGGGGAACAGCGTCTTGCGTACCTGCGGCGGCCCCATATCCTGCAGCATTGCCTTGCCGGTGTTGCGGAGTAAATACGGAATCTCCAGTTCCGTCATCAGTTCACGAACCCGGCGTGAGTAGGGGCTGGACTCGAAACTGAACAACTCCATTGGCTTGGCCGCCGGCTTGTTGGGGCGTAACTTGATACCAGCCTGCATACGAACCCCGCTGGTCACAAAGGAGGTCGGCAAGGCTATGGCACGTCGCCATTTGGCGGGCACGGGCATATCCGCGTAGGTCTTGTAGAGGTAGTCGATGATATCAGTCGATTCATACATGCTCGTGTGGGTATTGCGATCGACCAGGTAGGGAAACTGTGCGCGACCACCGGCTTGCACCACCTTTGGCCGGAACCGCTGCCCGCCCTTTGGGCAGGGATAAATCATGGCATCCAGGTCCAGTTCAGTCAGTACCTCACGTACGAGCCGGCAATAGGGGCAGCCCTCCATGTCGTAAAGTTCAAGCGGGATTTCCGGCAGTTTCTTCGTAGGGTGGCCATTCAATCCGCGCCACAGACTGACCGTTGAAGCGAGTGTGGATGTGGCGACATCAAGAGCAGAATTCATGTTCGATCCCAGTATTCCCATCAAGATTGCCGCGCAGGATACCTCTGCTCTGTGTGACATGCGAGTACCGCTTGAAACAACCAGGACGCTGGGACACAGTAACCCTATGTTATTGCTGTATACCGATTTCGGTTCTGCCGGGCCCTATGTTGGCCAACTCCATGGCGCCCTCTCCCAACAGGCGCCGGGATTGACCGTCATCGACCTGATGCACGATGCCCCCAGGTTTAATCCGGTTGCTGCGGGCCGTCTGCTGACCGCACTGACCCGTCATTTCCCACGCGGCTGCGTTTGCATGGCGGTTATCGATCCCGGCGTGGGTGGGCCACGTCGGCCCTTAGCGGTACGAGCAGATGGTCACTGGTTTGTCGGACCTGATAATGGGCTTTTTGCTTACCTTGGCAACCTCTACAGTGACGTTGACTGGTTCGAGATTCTCTGGCGCCCAGATCACCTCTCGACAAGCTTCCATGGCCGCGACCTGTTCGCCCCGGTGGCAGCAAGGCTGGCTACGAACAAGGCAATGGAGACGCTCGCATCCCTGCTCACTCCGATCGACGCCCCAGTGCCTCGTGATCTGCAATGCGCAGAAATTATCTATATAGATGGTTTTGGCAATGCCATGACGGGGCTCGATGCCAATCTGTTACCTGAATCAGCCAGCTTGAGCATTCATGGAAGCTGCTATGCCATGGCCAACACCTTTTCAGATTTGCCGGTCGGCAAGGCCTTCTGGTATTGCAACTCACTCGGCCTGGCCGAACTGGCAGTTAACCAGGGCTCTGCAGCCAGTGTTTTGGGGCTGGCAGTTGGTGATGAAATAACCATCGTTGAGTAACAGGCTGGTGTTGGTTTCGGTCGACGCACAAAGCATTAGCCCAGTGGCGGCCACAGCCCCTGTTCCTGCATGTACTCGAATATGGGCTTATCGTCGAAATACAGTTCTTCGAGTACGCCGAAGCCGTCCTGCAATTTCACCACGATATGGACAGGAACTGCTTGTTGCGGGTTACTTCGCTGCATCTGCCAAACCGTCTGGGCGGCATTTTCTTCCAGGTAGTAGCGATCGAAAGGCAGGCGCAACCTGACCTGGGAGCCGGATTGCCAGACCACCCGCGCCTTTAGATAGTCACGCGTTCCCGGCGGATCCATGCTGAGGGTGATAACCCGCGCAAACCCCTGCTTGTCCTGTTCCAGTACGGCATAGAGGGTTTGCCCGGCTTGCAGAGGTTCGCCTCGCCAGTTGTTAAAGGTTGCCGCTTCAAGGTCCAGTGCCAGATAACGCCCAAGGAAAGGATCATAGGGGTCAACCGGGCCAATCCGAAACTTGTAGGTCACGCCCTGCTCAAGGGTAGACTGACGCTTGTTTATCATGCTGATCGGCACAGCATATTGCGCGATTGCCAGGCCAATAAAAGCAGCCAGAATAATGCGTCGATGGCGCCTACTTATCATGCTTCCAGCCTCCGGCGCAGCCAAAGGTTCGTCGCCAAAAAGCCAGTGCCAATAACCACAAAGGCGACACCCCTTATTGTGAAGGGCAGTTCCGAATCAAAGAAGCGTAATAACAGCAGACTACAGATAACCAGCAAACCTACATTCAGTGACACGGTATGACCGTTACGCATGCCATCACGCAAGGTTGCGATCCCCAGGATAAACGCATACAGGTTCATGGGCAGGATTAAAAAGACTTGCGGTGTATCCGGCGCTGCCAGCAGGTACAAAGGAATTACGACCAGCGGCAGACCGGCATACATAAACTGCATGTAGTCACGCCGCCGCAATACGCGTCGCAGCAGGCCAAACCACCATACCAAAAGGGTAGCCAGCACGACGTAATCAAACATGCCGGCGAATTCACGGTAGTGCCAGCTGCTGCGTGTGTGGTCGCTGGCGATTTCGTCCCATGCATTCGCAAACGTGAACATCAGACTCAGCCCGATGACACCCGCAACGCCGATGATCTGGAATGGACTGCGTAGCACGTCCGGTGCGCCGCGTAACCAACGGTAGTGGGTAAGGTAAATGCCAGCAAAAAGCGTAGCGAAGATCGGCAACCAAAGTCCCGGGGCGGCGCGCTCAAGCGTGGCCGCCGTGCCCGCCAGCACGGCCAGGCAAGTCGCCCAGCTCAGGCACTGGCTGCGAAAATCCCAGGGCGCCCTGCGTAATGATTGCACCACATGCGGCAGGCCGGCCAGCCACAGTGGCCAGAACAGCAGCGCCTGTCCCCACTGATTTTGCGCTACCCATGCAAAGCCCACGATACCAGCCCAGTACAGGAGTAATGGCACGCTTGCATCGAGCAGGTAGACCAGCGGAATACCAAGCAGCATCCAGGTCAGCAAAAAACCGGCATAGTCATTCGTGCCCAGGTGATAGGTTTGTTCAATCAGCCCGATGCATGCACCGATAGAGATAAATAGAAATGTACCGCTACCCTCACGCCAACTAGCCGAGTGGGGCCTGCGCAACAGGGTCCAGGCCACCAGCATCTGGCCCACTATTAGAGGGGAGAAGCTAACCACTGTGCGTACACTGCGTGACCACTGCGGCCAGTTGTGTGCGATCAACAGAATCACACCCAGGCCAATCAGCAACGCGCCCAGGATCACCAGCAGGCGCATGCCGATGCCCACCCCATCCAGATGCGGCATGTAGTGGTCATGGATGCGCCTGGCAGCCTGTTGGTTAATCACACCCTGTTCAACCAGGTCAGGCAATTCCTGTAGTAGCCAGCGCACACGTCGTTTCATGCCCCTGCCTTTAAGTGATGTTTGTCATGACCACTAAATTAGACCTTCAGGGACCAATTGAACAGTGGCCTATTGTGCGCCTGTCGGTGGCGCTTGATAGGCTGCAGGTCGCGATTGCCGTATCAATCTATTACGCCAGTCCCATTGCTCGCCATCCGATGTGCGCAACAAATAACGTACTTCGCCGCCAACCTGCAGCGCGACCGGCAATCCACCGCGAAACAGAATACGGTTGGCCGGTACAGCCGGAACCCTGGCGCCTGGCAGCACAATACCTACCAGGTTCAGCGGGTCGGCAGCGGACAACGTCACAAGCTGATCGTTGCTGCCTTCCCGTCGCAGGCGTTTTAACAGTGTCACCGCCTCGGGCAGTGCAAATTGCTCGCCTGCAAAACCACTGACAAAGCGCCCACCTCGAATTTCGTCACGAGCCTCCATGCGACGATAAACGTAATACAGGTCGCGCCATGGTGGCATTGCGTTCTCCCGATCCAGCAATCGTCTAAACACAACGCCATAACGTCGTAACAGGACGCGGGCAATATGTTCTACCCGTGGATCTGCAAGGCCGTTCCCCGCTTCTGTGTTCAATGGCTTTCTTGAGCGGTCCAGCGACCAGCGCCCTGCCGCATCGATATCAACCAGCCCGCTGCGGCGTCGACGTCTGCCGTAAGCCTGTTTTCTATCACTTGGTGCGATCAGGGCTCGCAGTCCTGCAAAGCTGTCCGCCGTCACCAGGCCATGGCTGACGAGTTCCGCCAGTGCCTGTTCCACCTCGGTACGAAGCAGGCCACTGTCCTGTGTAAGATCGAGTAAAAAGGAAGCCCCCTGTACGCTCAGAGCCTCGTAAACCCTCTGACCACGACTTGAAAGCGCAGGGATAGTTTCATCGCCGTCCCCTCGCCAATATCCTGCTGATGATCGGGGTGATAGCAGAATGGGCGTGCTGCGCACCGGTCCGCTCTTCGGTTTAAATTCATTTGTCGTGGATGCAGGCGGACGCTGCCAGACGATCCTTCCGCTGCTGCACAGGCGGTCCAGCATATCCGGAAGATAGCGCTTGATGCGGACCGGTAACACATCACGCTCCCAGGCGGCGGCAGCGACCGGGAAACCTTCTAACTGTTCCAGTGTTAACCACAAGGCCGACTCCCCTTCCCTGCGCGAGTCATCCTCTATGCCATGCCAGGCAAACAAATAACGCATGAATTGGGCGGGACTGACCGGCTCGATCTCGGCACGTTTACGGTCACGTGTATAACGATGAATACGCGCCAGCAGGCGTCGCTCGCAGACTTCCTCCGCATCCGGCCGCGTATACCCCCCGTGCATGACATAGCCTTCAGCCTGTAATGCCGCCACTGCCGTTCGCACCGGCGGCAATGCCAGCCCCAACGAATCGGCAAGTTTTTGCTCTGTAACCGGGCCAAGCAAATCCAGTCGACCACGTAGCAGCTCCCGCAACGCTGACGCTGCATCGATTTCCGCCCCGATGCTTGGCACCTTGCCATCCGGCCTTGCCGCTGGAAGCACGGCCAGTACTTCAGTCAGTCGTTCTGTCGCCACCCACAGGCAGGTATTACCCTGTATTACCCGCGTCGCGCGTCGCTGATCCTGCAATTCACTGAAGAAGACCGCCCAGGTACTGCCTTCTGCTGCGGTCAGAAAACCATGTACTTGTAGCGCATCATGCAACTCATCAGCATTGCCGGGCTCGGGCCAGACTTCAGCACGCACCCTTTCGATAGCCGCCGGATCGATCTTGCCCAGGTCGCCAGTTGCGACGGGGTCGTAGACCCCACGCGTTCGAACGGCCTGGGTGCGGCGTTCCTCGGCGGCACCATCGTCCAGAAAAGCATAGGGACGCGCATTCAGTATGGCCTCCGACAATGGTGAAGGAGCAGTCAGGTCACGGCAGACTATTTCAACTTCATCGGCCTCAATCCGTGCAAGCAGACGACGCAACCCTTCCACGTCCATCACCTCATGCAGACAGTCATACAGGGTCTGGCGAATCAGCGGATGGTCGGGCACCTCCCGCTCACCGGGCAGGTTGTCCTGGCAGGCCACCGCATCGGGAAACACCACGGTCAGCAGGTCCTCGGCATCCATGCGCTGAAACTGCGGGATCACACGCTTGCCTCCCAGGCTGCGCTTCACAGCCAGTGACACTGAAGCCACCCAGCGCCAGCGCGTGGGAAACATGGGCGCCTGCAGAATCGCCTGCTCCAGGGTCTTGTCCAGCGTGGCGGTTTTCACATAGGTCACCGGTTCTTCCAGCGGAAAACTGTGCGTCGGTCCCAGCGACAGGACCAGTGAATCTTCCAGCGCAGAAGCCTGCAACTCGAAATTGAACTGGCGACAGAACTTCTTGCGCAGGGCCAGCCCCCAGGCACGGTTGATCCGTGATCCAAGCGGCGCATGCACAACCAGATGAGTATCACCTGCCTCATCAAAGAAACGTTCGAATACGATGCGTGTCTGGGTAGGCAGGCAACCCAGTGCCGCATGCGCGGCTGCCAGGTATTGGGCAAGTTGATAAGAGGCAGCCTCATTCAGGCCAAGGCTCTGTGTCAGCCAGTGCTGGCATGCCTCAACGCCATTCGGTATCTGTTGTTCAAACTCTGATCGCAATCGCGACACGGCCCGTGACAACTCATCAGTACGACCCGGCGCCTCGCCAAACCAGAACGGAATATTCGGTGGCGCACCGCGGGCGTCTTCGACAAATACCTTGCCCGTTTCAATCTTGAGCATACGATAGCTGGTGTTGCCCAGCTGGAAGATATCGCCAGGAATGCTCTCAAAGGCGAAATCCTCGTTCAGCGAACCAATCGGCAAGCCTTCTGGAAGCAGTACCACATCGTAGTCAAACTGGTCCGGTATCGTTCCGGCGTTCGTGACAGCGGCAAGCTTGGCGCCCTTGCGCCCTCGCAACAGGCCATTGACCTGATCATAATGAAGATAGGCAGCCCGCCGCCCCCGCCGGGTGGCAAAACCATCGGCCAGCATCTGCACGATCTCTAGATATTCGTTCCTTTCCAGAGCGCTATACGGCTTGGCACGGCGCAGAACCCGATACAGCTCATCGACCGGCCACTCGCGACAGGCCACCTCTGCAATGATCTGCTGGGCCAGAACATCCAAGGGTTTGCTGGGCATAGCGATTCGATCCAGTTCACCGCGTGCGACGGCATCCAGCAGTGCTGTACATTCCACCAACTCATCCAGGGATAGCGGAAATAGACGCCCCTTGGGGGTTGCCGCAACGGCATGCCCGGAGCGGCCCACGCGCTGAAGAAAGGCGGCGATACCCCGGGGTGAACCCAGTTGGCACACCAGGTCGATGTCACCGATATCGATACCCAGTTCCAGCGAAGCGGTGGCAATCAGCACCTTGAGCTTCCCTGACTTGAGTCGCTGTTCAGCTTCGAGGCGATGTTCCTTGGCCAGCGAACCGTGGTGCGCAGTGACGTGTTCATCGCCGATGCGTTCGGCCAGATGGCGCGCCACCCGCTCGGCGACACGGCGCTGATTGACGAATACAAGCGTGGTGCGGTGTGTCTTGCTGTACTGCGCCAGACGGTCATAGATTTCAGCCCAGACCTCGTTAGCCATCACGGCTGTCAGCGGCGAATCGGGCACGACTACCGCCAGATCACGTTGGCGAGTGTGGCCAGTATCAACGATGCGACAGCTTTGCCTCGCGGAGCCCATCAGGAAAGCAGCCATTTCATCGATGGGCTTCTGTGTCGCCGACAGGCCAATCCTGAGCGGTGGCTGAGCGCAGAGTGCGGCCAGTCTTTCCAGTGACAGCATCAAATGCGCACCCCGTTTGCTGCCTGCCACCGCATGCAACTCGTCCACGATGACGCTCCGCACTGAGCTGAGCATCTGGCGGCCCGAATCCGAGGTCAGCAGAATAAACAGCGATTCCGGCGTGGTCACCAGGATATGCGGTGGCTTGCGGCGCATCGCTGCCCGTTCCGTGCTGCTGGTATCCCCCGTACGCACCGCATCCCGAATCGGCACATCGCCATAACCGCCATCAACCAGACGCTGGCGTATGCCCTCCAGTGGTGCCTGCAGGTTCTTCTGGATATCGTTGGAAAGCGCCTTGAGTGGAGACACGTAGAGCACATGCACGGTGTCATCCAGCCCACCCGTAAGCCCTTCAACAACCAGGTCATTGATCGCCGACAGGAATGCAGCCAGGGTTTTACCGGACCCCGTAGGCGCGGCAATCAGGGCCGGCTCATGGCCCGCCGTCACACGCCACGCCTGTCGCTGTACCTCGGTCGCCTGGCCAAAGCTATCTTCAAACCAGCCAGCCACAGCGGGATGAAACAATTCACCCAAAAGTGTATCGCGCGTATGGACTGGTTTGCCCAAGCTCAAATGTCCCTGCATGTGATGATTATCCACCTGCCGACGAAGGGATAAAAGCCAGGATTTTCTTTATCGACCAGTTAAATTATTTTGTCCGCCTGACAAGGCGGCCAGCTCATGTCTCACAAGCAAGCCACTGTGCGGCTATACCGTCACAGCTCCGTCCCTGAATATCCATGGATAAGCCCAGTTTCCAGGCGCCTGATATTGCCTGACCCAGGCTGGGCCTCAGGCCAACGGCGCAGCCGTTGTGCCGGCTCTGGGATTTGAACCGATTAACGCCCCTCGATAAGCACTCGGAGTTTTGCCTGTCCAGCGTTTGAAGGCGTGATTAAAGGCACTCTGTTCGGCATAACCAAGTAACAGCGCAACCTCGCTGAGCTGGAGACGCGGATCGGCCAGGTGAGACTCCGCCTGTCGTTGGCGACATTCATCCAGCACTGTCTGGAATTTAAGATTCCGATCGGCGAGTCGACGCTGAAGCGTGCGCGCAGACATATGCATACGGCTGGCGACACTCGAAAGACTCGGCTCACCGCTATCAAGCAGGTTCAGAATGGCCCGCCGCAGGCTGTGTTCAAAATCATCGGTGGCCGGCAAACTGGAGAGCAGCTGCTCGGCCTGCTGCTCCAGTATCTGGCGCAATGCCGGGTCTGGCTGACGCAGCGGCAGTGCCAGGTACTGAGCCGGAAATCGCACAATCGTGGTTGGCTGTGCGAAAGCCACCGGGCAACCGAAATACTGGATATAGGGTTCGATGAGCTCTGGTGCCGGGTTGATAAAACTCACGTAGCTAGGGCTGCCTTCGCCACCAGTCATATCACGGGCAAACTGGACCAGGGCGGTAATGGCAGCGGCATCCACCAGTTGGCCAGGTCGCCCAAAGCCGGTGCCCCATTCCAGCTCGACACCCGAGGCCGTCACTCGCGTCTGCATTGGCTCGGCGTCGTAGATCAGCCGCATATATTTCTGCAGCCGGGCGAATGCCTCGGCCAGGTTACCGCAGGCAAGCAAGACATAACCCACGCTGCCCAGATGCGCAGGCGTAATCGTTTGCCCCAGGTGCAGGCCCAGAAGCGGATCATCCAACACGCCAGCGGCCTGTTCGAGTAGTTGACGCCATTGATGCATGGGGAAACGTCCCAGCCCCAGATCGGCCTCATCCGGGGCTGCACCACCGAGGCAATCCACGGGATCATGACCGCGTTTCTCAAGATATTCATATAAGAGACGGACATAGGTGGTGGAGACCACCCCTGGCATATCGGTTCTTGCTGCCCTGTTCATGGCGCGAATTATCAAATTATTGGCCAGAATACGCAATCTTCCTTGACGCACAGGCGGCAGAATGTCCTCATCGAATAAGTTTATGAGGATGACACCATGACTGAATTACTACAGATGCTGAACAACTACCTGTCGGGCGATCCAGATCTTAAGCAGGTGTTGCTCATTGGCATGACGCCGATTTTCATGATCGCTTTGGGGATCGAATACGCTGTAATGCGGCGTCGCCACGCGGCCGAACAGCTCGGCAAGGATTTCTACTGGAAGGATATGCTGGCCAATATCTCGCTGGGCGGTACCTACCAGATTGCCGAGGTAATTTATTACAGCCTGTTTATCGGCGCGGTGTTCGCGGCCATCTATCAGTTCCGCCTGTTTAACATCGAGATGAACTGGGTTACGTGGCCGTTGCTGATCCTCGGCCTGGAGTTTTCCTACTACTGGTTTCATCGTGCCAGCCATCGCATTCGCTGGTTCTGGTGTGCGCATGTCGTTCATCACTCGGGTGAGCATATGAACATGACAACCGCCATGCGCCAGAGCCTGACCTACACGCTCAACCTGAGCCATTTGTTCTGGGTGCCACTGATGCTGCTGGGTTTTCCACCCTCCGCAGTGATGCTCGCACTGGCCATCAACCTTGCCTACCAGTACTTCATCCATACCAACAGTATTGGAAAGCTACCGGCATGGGTCGAATACATTTTCAACACCCCAAGCCATCACCGTGTTCATCATGGCCGTAATGAAAAGTACATCGACAAGAACTATGGCGGTATCGTGATCTTCTGGGATCGACTGTTCGGCACCTTTGAGGCAGAGGATGAAAGCGAGCCAGTGATCTACGGTATCCCCAAGCAGATCAAGAGCTACAACTTCATCAAGCTCAATTTCCATGAGTGGGCTGACATGTTCCGCGCGGCCGCTAAACCCGGGCCGTTATCACAACGCTTAAAGCACTTCTGGGCTCCCCCGGAATGGGAAAGACCCACTACGGTGCAGTCAGACCCTGGCATTGATCTCGCACCTGCCAAGTAACAAGAAGGCCGACGCTCCAGTCGGCCTTCTTCGACGTG
>JBFKKS010000022.1:0-19501 GCA_041630955.1 Nevskiales bacterium | reverse complement strand
GGGCACGACGCAGGGTGTTGGTGCCGACGACACGTATATTGTCTGCAGGTAAAGGCGACAGCCGCTCGCCAAAGCGTGCGAGGCAAGCCAGCCCCCGTTGCATGGCATCGGGCTGGATTCTTCGGTCATCGGTCATGCCGTCTGCAAGGCGCACGGACTCTCGAATGCGATCCAGTACCTGTAAGTCATTGCCTTGCTGACGAGCAACAATCATATGGAAGCTGTTGGAACCGAGATCCACGGCTGCGAAGAGATCCTGGTTCTTATGCACCGCTAGTCCCGGCGTTCGAGTCGTGGGCCGAGTATCGCCCTGGGTGACTTGTGTACATCATATAAGTGCCATGAACCCTTCATTGAATCGACATGATGCAGGTTTAGACTGCGCCAGGTAGATCGCCATACAGGACAGTATTGATGAATAGATTACAACGAATAACTTTGGGGCGAATGCTTAGGTTGTCATGCCCTGTGTTTGGTCAACGTTTGTCACACGACAGGTCATCATCTTATATGCCGCAGGGACTGCATGCCGACGAGTGGACAAGGTGATTAGCCACTTTGTGCGCGACCAGGGTCTTTGCAATCTCGCAGTTGCATGACGCTCAAATTACACTAGTGACCATGTGGCAGAAGATTGTGGTTGTATCCCGGGCCGGTATCAGAATGGCTCTGGTAAGTTGTTGGGTTCTTGCGGGACTTGGTGCGGCAGCTGTCACAGCAGCTCCCGGTCTGAGCAGGCACCGGCAGGCGCTTGCCGTAATCTGGTTTAGGGGCATGTTGCGAGCCATGAACGTACATGTCGAACTCGAAGGTGAGCAGGCCATACCGGGTTGTCTGCAGGTCGCCAATCATATTTCCTGGCTGGATATCCTGGTGCTGGGGTCTACCGGCAGCACTCGTTTTGTTGCCAAGTCGGAGATTGCGAACTGGCCGATTGTTGGGAGACTTGCTGCTGTCATGGATACGGTTTTCCTGCCGCGCGGGGCCAACCAGTCCAGCCAAGCTGCAGAACTGGTCGGTGGCTGCCTGGCAAAGGGAGAATCCGTGCTGGTTTTCCCCGAAGCAAAGACTACGGATGGCAGATCAATCCGGCGATTTTATGCCCGCTTTTTTGCCGCGAGCATTGCCAGCGGAAGACCGGTTCAGCCAATCGGACTCGCGTACCGTGTGCCCGGTGGGAATTATATGGCAGTGCCCTATATCGGTGAAATGAATTTGGGCCAGAGTCTTTATGCTTTGCTGCAACAACCGCGGATCCATGTACGGGTTGTACGCCAGCCATTGATTGGAGCAGACAATCAGGATCGTAAAACCCTGGCACGTCTGGCACGAGACAGCATTATGCTTGGTCTTGCCCATGCCGCCGTTACCCAGTCGAATGAGCAGGTTCAGCGGACGATTCCTGAACTCATGTAGGTACTGATTAACCACCACAAACCAAGCGATTTAGACTCGGCTCATGCCGTCAGGCAGGGCAAAAAAAACGCCCGTTGCGGGGCGTTTTTTAACAGCGTGGCGCTCCCACGGGGACTCGAACCCCGGTTTCCGGCGTGAGAGGCCAGCGTCCTAGGCCACTAGACGATGGGAGCATTACCCTTCGCGGAGGCGAAGAGGCGGTGTATTATAGCCACGCAGGCGCCCAGTACAAGGCGGGACGCCACAACATATTCATTCTTTTCATTTTTCAGGGTTAGCGCTATTAGCGACCTCCAAATTATTCCGCGCCCGGACCATCCGGTGTCACGTAAACAATTATCGCAAGGCGCGGTTAAAACATTGTATCGGCTGCACGAGGCAGGTCACGAGGCTTGCCTGGTGGGCGGCGGTGTACGCGATATCCTGCTGGGCATCCAGCCGAAGGATTTCGACATCGCCACCTCGGCGAGTCCGGAGCAGGTGAAGGACCTGTTTGGGCGTCAATGTCGCCTGATTGGGCGGCGTTTCCGTCTGGCTCATGTTCGCTTCGGCGGCGAGATTCTTGAAGTCGCTACCTTTAGAGCCGGGCATCATCACGCGGATGAAGAAGACCAGGCGCAGCTCGATCATTCGGGACGCATCCTGCGCGACAACGTGTTTGGCACACTTGAGCAGGATGCGTGGCGCCGTGATTTCACGGTCAATGCACTGTATTACGACATCGCTGATTTTTCGATCAAGGATTTTGTCGGGGCAATGGCAGATGTCGAGGCCCGCGTACTTCGTATGATCGGTGATCCTGAGGAACGTTACCGCGAGGATCCGGTTCGCATGCTGCGTGCGATTCGATTCGCCGCCAAGCTGGACTTGAGCATAGAGCCAGCGACGGAAGCGCCCATCAGACCTTTGGCGAATCTGCTTCGGGAGGTTCCAGCAGCACGCTTGTTTGATGAAGTCACAAAGCTGTTAATGTTCGAGCAGGGTCCGGCGGTGTTTGAATTGCTGTATGACTATGGCCTGTTTTCGGAGTTGTTCCCAGCGGCCCAGCATGCGCTGGAGCAGGAAACATCGGGAGCAGGGTTGACCCTGATCCGGGCTGCATTGCGCGGCACGGCCAGCCGTATCGCTGAGAACAAACCGGTTACCCCGTCGTTTTTGCTGGCGGCGCTGTTATGGCCAGCCGTGCGACGAGCCGTTGAGGCTGATACGCGCAATCCGGCCATGGCCATGCAGGAAGCGGCCAGCAGCATTGCAGGTGACCAACAGCAACTTATCAGTATCCCCAAGCGATTCGGCATACCGATGCGCGAGATCTGGTTCTTGCAGCGTCGTTTTGAACAACGTCGCGGCAAACGGCCATATGCCTTGCTGGGTCATCCCCGTTTTCGTGCGGCCTATGATTTTCTGCTATTACGCGCCGAGGCCGGCGAGGTCGATGCCGAGCTGGCCCAGTGGTGGACTGATTTTCAGGTTGCTCCAGAGACTGACCAGAATCGTCTGACGGAAACGGCGCCGGGTGATGCCGCGCCACGCAAACGCCGACGCCGTCGGCGACGCAAGGTGGCATCAGGCTCCTGATTGATGTCTTTCCCTGACGCAACGACTGCCTATATTGGCTTAGGAGCTAATCTGGGCGAGCCGGCAAGGCAGGTGCTTGATGCGATAGATCGCCTGGCACGATTGAACGGGGTAAAGCTCAGTGCGGCTTCCAGTCTCTATCGTTCGACTGCGCTTATTTCGCCGTATAGCGCCACGCCACAAAACGATTATTGCAATGCCGTGGCGGCGATTGAAACCGAGTTGTCACCCCAGAACCTGATGGCCGCATTACTTGCCATTGAAACAGGCATGGGACGGCTACGCACGCATCAGCGCTGGAGCTCGCGCTGCATAGACCTGGACTTGCTTTTGTATGGTGATTGCTTGATTGACGAACCGGGCTTGACTGTACCGCATCCTGAAATAACCAAGCGGAATTTTGTGCTCATTCCATTGGCAGAATTGAATCCGCAGGTCATGATTCCTGCTGTGGGTGAGGCCGGCAAATTGGCTGCGGCTATCGGTAGCGACGGTATACAGCGGTGGGATGATGCCGCATGAACGAGATGCGTTACATTGCCGTCGAAGGGCCAATCGGGGCGGGGAAAACCACCCTGACGCATCGTCTCGCCAAATCACTTAATGCCCAGCCGTTCCTGGAGGAGCCGGAGGAAAATCCCTTCCTGGGCCTGTTTTATGCCGAGCCGCGACGTTATGCGCTGGCCGCCCAGCTCTCATTCCTGGTTCAGCGTGCCAAGCAAATAGACCAGTTAAGGCAGGGTGACCTGTTTGCGACGCGTTGCGTCGCTGATTTTCTGTTTGCGAAGGATCGGCTGTTTGCCCAGCTCACACTGGAACTGGGTGAACTGCATCTTTATGACGAGATTTACCGTCGACTCGCATTTGATGCGCCCACACCAGACCGGGTTATTTTCCTGCACGCACCACCAGAAACACTGCTGAAGCGTGTCAATAAGCGTAATCGTGTCGCTGAGGCGGGTATTGATCTGGACTATCTGGAACGTGTGGCGGACCGGTACAATGAATTCTTTGCACATTACCAGGAAGCGCCGGTCATTGTGGTTGATGCGGACAAGTATGATCTTGTTAACAGTCGCGATGACTACAACCATCTTCTGGAAGCACTGGCTACCCCCCAGCAATTCATTCATTTATAGTCCGCCGCCATGAGTACACATGTAGAAAGTAAGGCGATTACGCTGACCGACCTGCGCAAAATGCGTAAGGACGGAGAGAAAATTGCCTGCCTGACGGCTTACGATGCCAGCTTTGCCGCACTTGAGGATGCAGCGGGCGTGGACGTGGTATTGGTCGGCGATTCCCTCGGCATGGTGGTGCAGGGTCTGGACACGACAGTGCCGGTCACAGTGGACGATATGGTCTATCACTGTCGTAATACAGCACGTGGTTTAAAGCGCGCATTTCTGATGGCCGATATGCCGTTCATGAGTTACGCGACTCGTGATCGTGCGCTGGATAATGCATCACGCCTCATGCAGGAAGGTGGGGCCAAGATGGTCAAGCTGGAGGGGGGCGAGATTGAAGCCGATATCGTGCGCTACCTTACCGAGCGTGGTATTCCCGTGTGTGGGCACATTGGGCTTCAGCCACAGTTGGTGCATAAGCTTGGAGGATTCCGAGTGCAGGGGCGGGAGGCAGAAGCGGCAGCGGCCATGAAGCAGGATGCACTCGCGCTTGAACAAGCTGGTGCTGATCTGCTGTTGCTTGAGTGCGTGCCGGCAAGTCTTGGCGCGGAAATCACGGCTGCTGCCTCCGTTCCGGTGATAGGGATTGGTGCAGGGCCAGATACCGATGGCCAGATTCTGGTTCTCTACGATATTTTGAATATTACCCGGGGTCGCAAACCTCGCTTTGTGCGCAATTTCATGCAGGATACTGACGATATCGAGGCGGCGCTGGCTGCCTACGTGGCCGCTGTCAAAGCGAACGGCTACCCAGGACCGGAGCACGGCTTCTAGAACTCATCATGCAAATTATCGAAGAGATTGCTGAGCTGCGGCAGCAGGTCGCTGTATGGCGACGTGCAGGCGAGCGCATTGCTTTTGTGCCTACCATGGGTAGCCTCCACGATGGTCATCTTGCGCTGGTCGAGCATGCAAGAAAGCTGGCTGATCGTGTGGTTGTCAGTATTTTTGTGAACCCGACCCAGTTTGGGCTGGATGAAGATTTCGAGCGCTATCCACGGGCGCTGGATGAGGATATCAGGGAACTGGGCAAGGTCGAGGTTGATTTGCTGTTTACCCCTACGGCGCAGGTCATGTACCCGCTGGAAACCTTGCATGCCGTGGAAGTCGAGGTCAAAGGTATCACCGATATCCTTTGTGGTGCCTATCGACCCGGGCATTTCACGGGTGTTGCGACTGTCGTGACCATGCTGCTGAATCTGGTTCAGCCGGATATCGCCGTTTTTGGTGAGAAAGACTATCAACAACTGGCCGTGATCCGTCGTATGACGCGTGCCCTGCATCTGCCGGTTGAAATAGTGGGCTCGCCAACCGTGAGGGAGGCCGATGGTCTGGCAATGAGTTCACGCAACCGTTACCTTAGTGAGGAAGAGCGTTCCATGGCGCCAGTGCTGTATAAAAGCTTGCAGCGCGCGCGAGAACAATTACTGGCGGGTTGCCGTGATTTTTCAGCCATTCAGGCAGAGGGTATGCAGAGCCTCTCTGATGCGGGTTTTGCACCCGAGTATTTTGCGGTGCACAATATGCGACTTGAAGCCCCACAGGCGAATGACTCGGAATGGGTAGTACTGGCGGCGGCTCGACTTGGACAGGCCCGCCTGATCGATAATATTCAGGTGCCCTGAGCCAGCGGGCTTGTTGTTGCTTGTAGCACCGTTTAGGCTCCGCTAAACTCCCCATCCCCGATCCCGTTTAGTCAGTATGAGACGCATGCGTCCCCAGCTGAACCTTGGTAACAGAGAGCTGAAACCATGATCGTGACAATGTTAAAGGCAAAACTACACCGTGCTTGCGTAACCCACGCGGAACTCGAGTACGAGGGTTCTTGCGCCATCGATGGCCGACTGCTGGATGCCGCAGGGATTCTGCCGTATGAGCAGATTGATATTTACAACCTGAATAACGGTGAGCGTTTCACCACCTATGCTATTCGCGCGGAAGAGGGTTCGAAGATTATTTCGGTGAATGGCGCGGCAGCCCGCAAGGCGGCCACGGGTGATCGACTGATTATCTGTGCTTTTGGCAGCATGCCGGAGGCCGAGGTAGTGAAGCACAATCCAAAGTTGGTATATCTCGACGTCGATAACAATATTACGCATACCCGCAATACCATTCCGGTTCAGGCTGCGTAACAGCTGCGCAGACATAAGGCGCTAACCATGACACGGCCAACTACCAGCCCTGCGTGGAAAGCGCTGCAGGAACATGTCGAGCAACAATCGAATACCACCCTGGCAGATTTGTTTGCCGCTGATGAGCAACGTGCGCAAAATTTCAGCCTGACGGCTGCCGGCCTACACCTGGACTACTCCAAGCAACCGGTCACCGAACGCACTCTCGAACTGCTGACATCTTTGGCAGCAGACGCCGGTTTGCCGCTTAAAACCCAGGCAATGCTTAAGGGCGAAAGGGTCAATTACACCGAAGATCGACCAGCCTGGCATACAGCTTTACGGGCTGGCGAAGATGCCCCGCCAGAGATCGAGGCAGAACTTCACAGGATGGAGGCGTTCTGCACCGCTGTACGCGATGGTTCGTGGCTCGGATATAACGGCCAACGAATCACGGATATTGTCAATCTGGGGGTGGGTGGTTCGGATCTGGGCCCTCGCATGGTTTGTCACGCCCTGAGTGGTCATGCCAAGGGTGGGCCATCGGTACATTTCATAGCCAACGCTGACGGAGCAGAGTTGGCGTTGACCCTTAACAAGCTAGAGCCCGCGACAACGCTGTTCGTGGTTGTCTCCAAGACTTTTGGTACTGCGGAAACCCGCTCGAATGCGGATTCAGCCTTGAGCTGGTTGCGTTCGGCTACCAGTGATACGGGGGCGATCGCGCGTCACTTCATTACGGTGTCTGCAAACCCCAAGGCGACAGAAACATTCAATCTGCCAGACGCCAATGGGTTCACATTCTGGGACTGGGTCGGTGGTCGATATTCCCTGTGGTCTACCGTTGGCATCGGTATAGCGCTGTCGCTGGGGATGCCGGTCTTCCGTGAATTGCTTGCTGGTGCGGCCGAAATGGATCAGCACTTTGCAACAGCACCTCTGAAGCAGAATATGCCTGTGCTCCTGGGCCTGCTGGGAATCTGGCAGAACAATTTCCTTGGAGTGGGGCAGCAGGTTATTTTGCCCTACAGCTACTATTTGGAATATTTGCCGGCTTACCTCCAGCAGTTGGAAATGGAAAGCAACGGTAAGCGTGTCGATAGCGATGGTCAGGTTGTGGACTATGCGACGGGCGCCTCAATATGGGGCCAGGTAGGCACCAATGCCCAGCATGCTTTCCTGCAATGGCTTCAGCAGGGAACGGCCAAGATTCCGGTTGATTTTGTACTCCCGCTGACCGTGCCGCTGCAAACGCCAGAGCAACAACTGTTTCAGGTGGCCAGTTGCATGGCCCAGTCCGCGGTTCTGATGCGTGGCAACCAAGCTGACAATAGTGCTGCAGCCATGGATATACAGCGTCAGTTGCCCGGTGACCGACCAAGCAGTACCTTGATCCTGCCGACACTGGATGCAAGGCATCTTGGCGCCTTGTTAGCACTCTATGAGCACAAGGTATTTGTACAATCCGTGGTGTGGGATATCAATGCTTTTGACCAGTGGGGGGTCGAGCACGGCAAGCATATGGCCAGTGGCCTGATGGATGATTTGACCAGTGGGGAACTCGGTCAGCACGACCCATCGACACGCAACCTGGCTGCAAAATTCATAGAGCGCAGGGGTAGCGCTAAAAACTAGGGAAAAATCCAACGTAGACTTTTCCCACAACAGGTTCTTTAATGTGGGTATGAATAAAAATAATATGCCGGACAATCTATACACCGGCAAACAGGTCTCAGAGCTTGATCGGCGTGCGATTGAAGATCGGGGCATCAATGCCTACACACTCATGCAGCGTGCAGGAAAGTCCGCTTTCGATTTGCTTCAGGAACGCTGGCCGCAAACGACCAATATATGGGTGCTGTGTGGTTCCGGTAACAACGGCGGAGATGGGCTTGTTGTTGCCAGACTGGCTCGCGATGCAGGACTGAATGAACAGGTTCTTCTGCTTCCCGAGCCACAACGCCTGAGTGGGGCGGCCAAGCAGGCACTCGACGATTATAAGGGGGCGGGGGGTGAACCCCTTGCCCTGTCCAATGAAGTAATGGAGCGTTTGTTTCGCGAGGCGGATGTTGTGGTTGATGCTCTTCTGGGTACCGGCCTGGACCGCCCCGTCGAAGGGGATTGCCACAGGCTCATAGAAGTACTGCACCACATCGCAGCGCGCAAGGTGGCCATAGTCTCTCTTGATTTGCCCTCGGGCCTGCACGCCGATACCGGCGAGGTCATGGGGAGCGCCGTTCAGGCAGACGCAACGATTAGTTTTATAGGCCTGAAACTGGGGCTGGTGACCGGCGCAGGGCCATATTATGCAGGTGACCTTTTTTTCAATGATTTGTCAGTACCTGCCGACATTTACAAAGAACTGGAGCCTCGGGCCAGGCGAATCACAGATGGCTTGCGGCGAAAATGCCTCAAGCCACGTAACCGCGTAGCCCATAAGGGGCAGCATGGTCGTGTGCTATGTGTGGGCGGTGATTATGGCATGGGCGGGGCCATACGATTAGCGGCAGAGGCGGCAATCCGCAGTGGCAGTGGCCTGGTCAGTGTGGCGACCAGACCCGAAATCGCCGCCTCACTGTCTCAGGCGCGGCCGGAGTTGATGGCGTCTGGCCTGGCCGATGGTCAGGCTGTGATCGAAATGGCTGAAAAAGCGGATGTGCTGTTACTGGGCCCGGGACTAGGTCAGGGTGCGTGGGGCCGGTCACTCTGGACACGTTCACTGACGATAGAGCGTCCACTTGTGATGGATGCCGACGGCTTAAATTTTCTGGCCGGCGATTCAAGAAAGCGTGACTACTGGATACTGACACCGCACCCTGGTGAAGCTGCTCGCCTCTTAGGTACCAAAACCGCAGCAATCCAGGCAGACCGTCCCGCAGCAGTGGATGCACTTTTGGAAAAATTCGGCGGAACCGTCGTGCTCAAAGGGCCAGGGACACTGGTCAAGACCGAGGGTGGTGTGCTTCACGTATGTACCGAGGGCAATCCGGGTATGGCCGTCGGAGGCATGGGGGATTTGTTGAGCGGGATTATTGCTGCCCTTTTAGCGCAGGGGTTGACTGCTGAAAACGCAGCCTGCCTGGCCGTTTACATACATTCGCGTGCTGCAGATGAGGCAGCAGCCAAGTTGGGGCAGCGCGGATTGTTGCCGAGCGATCTCTGGCCCTGGTTGCGTCGATTGCTAAATCCTTGACAATAGCGCGATGACAGCCTGTTCCAGCTTGCAGCTGCCCGACGAGGCGGCCACCACAGACTTGGGTGCCCAATTGGCTCGCGCGGTGGAGGCGGATCCGGGAGGCGTGATCTTTCTTCAGGGCGACCTGGGGGCGGGAAAGACCTGCCTGGCGCGCAGCCTTATCCAGTCTCTAGGGCATCAGGGTCGCGTGGTGAGTCCGACATACACCCTGCTGGAACCGTATTCGATGAATGACTTCACGGTTTTTCATCTGGATTTGTACCGGTTATCAGATCCGGAAGAACTGGTCATGCTTGGTATCAGGGATATTGATACGGAAGTTGACCTGATGCTGGTTGAATGGCCTGAGCATGGCCTGGGAGGACTGCCGAAAATGGACTTGTGCTTACATCTTCAGGATGCGGAAGAGGGGAGGGGGCGTGTGATTGAGGCACGACCAGAGACCGCCAAGGGGGCTCGCTGGTGGTCCGCTGCACAACCACTAACAAGTACATAGCGGAGATTCACAGAGATACACGGGGATAGGGCTTCTTTCTATTGCACGTTATCAAGTAAACTCTCTTGATCACTGTTTATCATAAGAAAACTTGATTTTTTTAAAAATCGAGACTAGAGTCGTGGTCAAAAGGCTCGCATGGGAGGTGCCGCATGCGAAAAATCAAACTATTACTGTCCCCACTTCTCGTGGCTTGTCTGCTGGCTCCGGTCGCCTATGCCGACAAGTCGCGCCTGGAAGATATCCGCATTTGGGCGGCACCAGACAATACCCGTGTGGTACTCGACCTGAGCGGTCCTGCGCGACATAACCTGTTTATGGTTGAGGGGCCTGACCGTGTCGTGATTGATGTGGGTAATCTTGCCGCGAAGGGCAAGGCTTACCAGAAGCGTGATGGCAAGGGGCTGGTTAAGGGCATACGAACAGCGCCGCGCAGTGGCAATGACATGCGTGTAGTGCTGGATCTGCTGGGACCGGTAAAGGCGGATAGTTTTACGCTTGAGCCCAATGAGGAATACGGTCATCGACTGGTGATTGACCTGAAAGACGCAAGGCCCGCTGAAATTGCCGCTATTACCGCACGTGAAATTGCCGCTGCGAACCGCAGGGAAGGCGAGATATTCCTTGATGATGAGCCGTTGAATGCGCCTTCGATTGAGGCTTTGATTGCAAGCAAACCCGACAAGACAGCCGACCAGGGCGCGCCGGACCAAGCAATCACCCATCAAGACGGGGATAGGGCTGACGATAGAGCAATAGCGAGATCAGCCACCTTTGCACCGCGTCTCAAGGTGATTGCCATTGATGCTGGCCATGGCGGTGAGGATCCGGGTGCACGTGGCCCTACTGGCTTGCGTGAAAAGGACGTTGCCTTGGATATTGCACGCCGGTTGGCCAAGTTGGTTAACGCACAGCCGGGAATGAAGGCCGTATTGATTCGTGATGGCGATTATTACATTGGACTGAGGGAGCGGGCCATCAAGGCGCGTGAGCATGACGCAGACCTGTTTGTATCTATTCATGCGGATGCTTTTCGTAAGCGCTCAGCCAAGGGGGCCTCGGTGTACGTGTTGTCGAGACGCGGTGCGAGTAGTGAGCACGCCCGGTGGCTGGCCTCACGCGAAAACGGTGCCGACCTGGTGGGCGGCGTGACTATTCGTGATAAGGACGACACCCTCGCCGCCGTGATGCTTGATCTGGCCCAGAATGCTGCGCTCGAGGCCAGCTTTGATGTGGCTGATCGCGTCCTGCGTGAACTTGGACAGATAGGCAATGTGCACAAGAAACAGGTGCAGCAGGCCGGCTTTGTGGTGCTCAAGTCCCCGGACATCCCCTCGGTGCTGGTGGAAACCGCATTTATCTCCAACTACGAGGAAGAAAAGCGTCTGCGTAGCCGTCACTACAAGGACAAGCTGGCCAAGGCCGTACTCGGCGGTATCCAGGGCTATTTCTCGAGTTACCGACCGGACGGCACTCTCGCAAGTCGCTGAACACTAAGCAGCGAACATACAAATAGGGGCAATGCCCCTACACATTTACCCTTGGCTGGCATAGAGTGCGGGACTGATCCCGTACCAAGTTTGTTTGCTCAATGACCTTCCAGTCGATTCAAGTCCTGCCCGCCCAACTGGTTAGCCAGATCGCCGCAGGTGAAGTGGTAGAGCGGCCCGCATCGGTCATCAAGGAACTGCTTGAAAACAGTATGGATGCAGGTGCAACGCGGATAGATGTCGAACTGGAAGAAGGGGGCATGCGCCTGATGCGGGTGCGCGATAATGGCAGCGGTGTGAGCAAGGAGGAATTACCCTTGGCCCTGGCCCGCCACGCCACCAGCAAGATCAGCAACCTGATGGATCTGGATGGCATACATACTCTCGGCTTTCGCGGGGAGGCACTACCCAGTATCGCAGCCGTTTCCCGGCTGCAAATGACCTCTCGCAGGCATGACGGTGACGCAGGCGCCTGGACGGTATCTGGAGATGGGGGCGATCAGCTCGCGACCCCGCAACCGGCAGCTCATGCGGCTGGCACGACGGTAGAGGTGCGTGACCTGTTCTACGCCGTGCCGGCACGCCGTAAGTTCCTAAAGAGTGAGCGAACCGAGCTACGTCATATAGAGCAGCTATTTCGTCGCATCGCATTGAGTCGACCTGCTATTGACATGCGTATGTCACATAACGGCAAGGAAATGTTACGACTGCGACCGGAACCGGAGTCATCGGGTAATAGCCGTCGCGTTGCGGATCTTTGCGGTGAAGGCTTCATGGCGCATGCGCTCCCGCTGACACATTCCGCTGCTGGGATGCAGTTGGATGGCTGGATAGCGCAACCCAGCTTTTCCCGCAGCCAGCCCGACCTGCAGTATTTCTATGTGAATGGTCGTATGGTGCGTGACAAACTTGTTCAGTCGGCCTTGCGCCGGGCCTACGCCGATGTTTTGCATAATCAACGGCATCCGGCGTTCGTGCTGTTTCTGAGCCTCGATCCGCGTCAAGTGGATGTCAATGCCCATCCAACCAAGCACGAAGTGCGCTTCAGGGAATCACGTCTGGTGTATGAGTTTCTATACCATGCCGTGCATAGTGCAATTGCTGATGAACGACCGCAGGACGCCGCCGGCCAACATGCTGTTCAGCTTGCTGCTTCGGACCAGTCTAATACGGTTGTGCCGCAGCTGGCGGGAGGCGTATCGGGCTATGTCCAGCCGCGTCAGTCAGCTATGGGGTTGGGGGTGGCAGAAGCAGCCGCTCTATGGGCGACGAATGATAAATCGTCTGGGCTATTGGCTGCTGCATCTAGGCAAAGTACGCATGAGCACCCCATAGCGGATTCCCCGGAAAGATCAGATGGAAGGGGAACGCCCCCGCTGGGCTTCGCGTTGGGTCAACTGCACGGTATCTATATTCTTGCGCAGAATGCACAGGGACTGGTGCTTGTAGATATGCACGCAGCCCATGAACGGGTTCTGTTTGAGCGGCTCAAGAGGGCACATCATGCTGGTGCCGTACCGGTGCAACCGCTATTGGTTCCCGTCAACGTTTCGGTAAGTGAGCATGACGCCAGCCTGGCGGAGGAACACGCCGAAGCCTTGTTGGAAGTCGGATTGAAGGTTGACCGCCAGGGTCCCCAAACCGTGGTGGTGCGCGGTTTGCCGGTGCTGATGAACCGGCAGGTGGATGCGCAACAACTTTTGCGTGATGTCCTGGCGGATCTGGGTTCAGATGAGGCCGTAGCGGGCGCAGGTCTGGCCCAGAAGGTGGATGCAATTCTGGGCAACATGGCTTGCAAGGATGCCGTCAAAGCGCACCGTTTGCTCAGTATTGACGAGATGAATGCCCTGCTGCGTGATATGGAAAACACGGAGCGGTCGGGGCAATGTAATCACGGACGCCCGACCTGGGTGCAGTTGGAGCTCAGCGCGCTGGATCGCCTGTTCATGCGGGGTCAGTAGCAAGGATGCGAGCACTGCCCGTTATTTTATTGATGGGGCCGACCGCCTCAGGCAAAACGAGACTTGCAATTGAGCTTGTGCAGCGCCTGCCGCTGGACATTATCAGCGTGGACTCAGCCATGGTGTACCGTGGCATGGACATCGGCACGGCTAAACCAGATGCTCAGGAGTTAGCGCTGGCTCCCCATCGCCTTATCGACATTATGGATCCGGCTGAAGCGTATTCTGCAGCCCGTTTTGTGGAAGATGCACGGCGGGAGATTGCTCGGGTCCATGCTGAGGGGCGTATTCCACTTCTGGTGGGTGGAACCATGTTGTATTTTCGTGCGCTGCTGCGGGGTTTGAGCCGATTGCCTGAGGCGGACGAAGATACGCGGGCAGACTTGCTTGCTGAGGCAAATAAGCACGGTTGGCCTGCGCTGCATGCCCGGCTCCAGTCCATTGACCCCATTGCGGCCGCGCGTATACATCCGAACGATGCTCAACGCATCCAGCGTGCACTGGAAGTGGTGGAATTGACTGGCAAGGGGCCGAGTGTCTGGCATGATGAAGCCGACGAGGCTGTATTCCCCTGGCAGGTACTTAAGATGGCGGTGTATGGAGGAGGTAGGCAAAACCTGCGTGAACGTATAGCTATGCGATTCAATGCCATGATTGAGAAGGGATTTATAGACGAAGTGCAGGCTTTGTACGAACGCGAGGACCTGGGTCCTGACTGCCCCTCAATGCGAGCAGTGGGCTACCGACAGTTGTGGCAGTTTCTAGCTGGAGAACAAACCCTGGAGCAGGCTGTCGAAAAAGGCATTACAGCTACCCGGCAACTTGCCAAGCGACAGATGACCTGGTTACGTAGCGAAACAGGTTTGAGAATTGCGGATGAAGGCGGTCCGGCGGATCCCAAATGGGTTATGGATAATTTGATATCTGATGTAATAGACCTTTAACCTGAACTTTGCTGTGCTAAACTTCATCGCAACTGCGCCGACCGGCGCGCTCAAGTATTACAGTTTATATATTCAATCTTTAGCGGCTTAAGAAGTGGATTTCTTAAGCCGTACCCTAGGGAGCCACTTTCCATGTCCAAAAGCCAGACTCTACAAGAACCATTCTTGAACGCATTGCGTCGAGAGCGTATCCCTGTCTCCATTTACCTTGTTAACGGTATCAAGCTGCAGGGTCAGGTTGAGTCCTTTGACCAATTCGTGGTGCTGCTCAAGAACAGCGTCAGTCAGATGGTTTACAAGCATGCCATTTCAACAGTGGTGCCCTCACGTAATGTGAGTATTAGTGATGATGCGGGCGAAGCAGGGGATGACCACGGCAATTTTTGAGATAAGCTCAATTGTTTGAGCGACCTCAAGTTGGCAATCGCACTGTCCTCGTTCATCTCGAAGTCGGTGCGCACCGTCAGGCAGATGCTGCAGCAGAGTTTCATGAGCTGGCGCGTTCCACTGGTGCCGAGATAGTTGGCCAGATCGGCGGCTCGCGTGATACACCGCATCCGAAGTATTTCGTAGGCACGGGCAAGGCCGAGGAAATCGCGGCCTGTGTGGCAGCCAATGATGCAGAATTGGTCGTTTTTGACCACGATCTGAGTCCCAGCCAGGAACGTAACCTTGAGGCCTTGCTCAAATGTCGGGTGCTGGATCGTACCGGCCTCATTCTGGACATTTTCTCGCGCCGCGCTCGTTCGCACGAGGGCAAGCTACAGGTTGAGTTAGCCCAGTTGCAGCACCTGGCCACCCGCCTGGTACGTGGCTGGACTCACCTGGAACGTCAGAAAGGCGGTATCGGGTTACGGGGTCCGGGTGAAACGCAGCTTGAAACCGACCGGCGCCTGCTTGGTCAGCGTATCAAGACGCTGCGCGCCCGGTTGAAACGCGTGCAGGGTCAACGTGAACAGGGGCGCCAATCGCGTGATAAGGCGCAAGTGCCACTCGTCGCGCTGGTTGGCTACACCAATGCCGGCAAGTCAACCTTGTTTAACCGGCTCACGGGTGCCGACATCTATGCGGCTGACCAGCTTTTTGCCACCCTCGACACGACGCTGCGGCAACTTAAGGTGGGTGCAGGTGAAAAGGCCGTAGTAGCGGATACGGTTGGTTTTATTCGAGACCTGCCACATGATCTGGTCGCGGCATTTCGGGCAACACTTGAAGAGACACGGCGGGCACAATTACTCCTGCACGTTATTGATGGGCATGATCCTGAGCGCCTGGAAAGGATCGACCAGGTCAATGCCGTCCTGGCTGATATAGGCGCAGAAAACGTGCCTCAGCTGCAGGTTATCAACAAGATTGACTTGTGTGAGCAACTGGTGCCGCGCATTGAACGGGATGAAAGCGGAAGACCCAGGCGGGTCTACGTGTCCGCGGCTACAGGTGAAGGAACGGATTTATTGCTGCAGGCTGTACAGAGTTGCCTGTTTCCAGATACGCGTGAGCGAGAGTTGTCCATCCCTGCCAGCGCCGGGCGCCTGCGCGCGCGTTTGTTTGCGGAAGGTGCAGTGCGCTCAGAGCGCCGCAGTGCAGATGGTGCGTCTGTACTGAGGGTGACAATCTCCAATAATCGACTTGAACGATTGGCGCGGGATGAAGGCATGGTCGACTTGCTAAGGTGAGCGGGCTAAACTTGCCGCCTTTCGCAAGCCCACATTTAACACAGTTACGGGATTAGACAGTTATGGCATGGAATGAGCCTGGTAAAGGTCAGGACCCTTGGGGTGGCGGCCGCCAGCCTGGTGAAGGTCCGCCCGACCTGGATGAAATTTGGCGCAAGTTCCGTGAGCGATTCGGCGGCAACGGCGGAAGTGGGACTGGCTCACCCGGTGGTGGCGGGCTGGGTTCAACAGGGATTGTGCTGATCCTGCTTGCCGCGGTAACGGTGTGGCTTTTCTCGGGTTTTTATACGGTCGATAGTGCGGAACGGGGTGTGGTTCTCCAGTTTGGCAAATACCACGATACGACTGGCCCAGGTCTTCGTTGGCACATTCCATACCCAATACAGAAGCGCGAAATCGTTAACGTGGATGCGGTGCGTAGTATCAACGACCGCGCGCAGATGCTGACGCGTGATGAAAATATCGTCGACGTAGCAATCGCTGCCCAGTACAAAATCAGCTCCGCAGAGGACTTCCTCTTCAAGATGCGAGACCCCGACGATACGCTGAGACAAGCTCTGCGCAGCGCGGTTCGCGAGGTGGTGGGCAAGGAAGGCATGGATTTCCTGTTGACCGAGGGTCGTGACGAAGTGGAATCACGGACACGAGACTTACTGCAGGAGATGCTTGATACCTACCAGTCAGGTCTGAAGGTAACCGAAATCAACTTGCAGGATGCGCAACCACCGGAACCGGTGCAGGACGCCTTTGCGGATGCCATCCGTGCCCGAGAAGATGAGCAAAGGGCCAGGAATGAGGCAGAAGCCTACTCCAACGATATTTTGCCCAAGGCACGTGGTCTGGCGGCGAGGGAGATAGCCGAGGCAAATGCCTACAGGGAACGCGTTGTCGCCCAGGCAGAGGGTGAGGCCACACGCTTTACCTTGTTACGCGAGGAATATGAAAAGGCGCCTCAGGTGACGCGTAAACGTCTGTACCTGGACACCATGGAATCAGTCATGAGCAACACCAGTAAGGTGCTGATTGATTCCGAGGACAACAATCAAATGATGTACCTGCCGCTGGATCAACTGCTTCGTCAGCAGACCGGTGCAGCGTCGGGATCTAATGCAAGTCCGGCACCCCGTTCCAGTACGGGCGGCAAGTCGCGCAATTCCGGTTCTCCAACCAATTCACAGCGCCTACGTACCAGGGATCGATCATGAGCGGTCGTCAGTTATTAGTCCTTGCATCTGGCCTGTTGGCCTTTGCCATCTTTTCAGGGGCGGTGTTTATCGTCGACGAGCGTGAATATGTCGCGCTCTTCCAGTTCGGTGAAATCCGTCGCACAGACTATCAGCCGGGCATCTATCTCAAAACGCCGTTTGTGCAGAACGTCAAACGTTTTGATCGCAGAATCCTGACGCTGGATAACCAGCCTGAGCGCTTCCTGACCCTCGAGAAAAAGAACGTTATCGTCGACTTCTTCGTGAAGTGGCGTATCAAGGATGTAGCTGCGTATTACCGTGCTACCAATGGTCTTGAAAGCCGGGCGCTGGACCGTATGTCAGACATCATTCGCAAGGGCCTGCGTGCTGAATTCGGTAAACGTACCATCAAGGAAGCCGTTTCTGGCGAGCGCAACGAAATCATGAGCAATCTGAACAAGAATGCGAATGAGCAAGTGGCTGGTCTGGGTGTCGAAGTGGTGGATGTGCGCGTTCAGCGCATCGACCTGCCTGATGACGTGAGCGATTCGGTCTATGACCGGATGCGCTCTGAGCGTAAACGTGTTGCTGCGGACCTGCGCGCCAAGGGTGCGGAAGAGGCCGAAAAGATACGCGCTGAATCAGATCGTGAGCGCGAGGTGATCTTGGCGAATGCCTATCGTGACGCTGAGGTCATTCGCGGTGCCGGTGATGCAAAGGCGGCAGATATTTATGCCAGTGCATACGGTAAGAACGCAGAATTCTACAGCTTCTACCGTAGCCTCGACGTGTACCGCAATACCTGGAATAACGCCAACGACATCATGGTATTACAGCCGGATGGTGAACTGTTTCATTACTTCAATCCTGGCGCCAAGGGTCGCTGATCCGGCAATCGGCCGACTCAGACATGTTGGAAGAATTGATGCGCGCCTTTGCGCTTGTCATGGTGCTTGAGGGGCTCTTGCCATTCCTTGTGCCTGATAAATGGCGTGAAATGGTGCTGAATGTGGCACGAGCCGATGCCCGCAGCCTGCGTCTTTTCGGGGGTTTGATGCTGGGCAGTGGATTGATTCTGTTACACTTCTTCCGCCCCTGAAGATTATTTACTGACTACCGAGTGCCCTAGCATGGAACGTTGGCTGCTGCCTGAAGGCGTTGAAGAAGCGCTGCCGCCAGACACCTGGGGTGTAGAGGCGGCACGTCGTACGGCCCTGGATATGTTTCGCGCCTGGGGCTATGAACTCATACGCCCCCCCTTGATTGAATTCCTGGAGTCCCTGCTCACCGGCACAGGACGGGATCTGGATCTTCAGACTTTCAAACTGACCGATCAATTGAGCGGTCGACTAATGGGCGTTCGCTGTGACATGACGACCCAGGCGGCCCGTATAGACGCGCACCGATTGCCGCGCGACGTACCGGCCCGCTATTGCTACCTGGGTAGTGTGCTGCGCACCCGGCCCGACAGCCCGGGCGGTACACGCACACCGTTACAGATAGGGGCCGAGCTATTTGGCTATCCGGGCATTGCCGGCGATGCAGAAATCATGGCCCTGATGCTGGAGACACTGAATGCATGCGGTATCTCGGATGTGCATGTGGACCTTGGGCACGTCGGTATCTACCGGTCTTTGGCCGCCCAGGCGGGGCTGGATGATCAGGATGAATGGCAGTTGTTTGACATTCTGCAGCGCAAGGCGATGCCGGATTTGCGTCAATTCGTGGGTGAAAGGCAAATAGCCGCGCCCTTGGCCGACATGCTCTGCGCTTTGCCTGAGCTGAGCGGCGATATTACTACCATCGACGAGGCACGGCAGCGTTTAAAGGCAGCAGGGTCCGAGGTAGAGGCAGGGCTGGGCGATCTGGCTAAGCTGGCATCTGAAGTACAGGCGCGTTATGTCAATGTGCCCCTGCACATCGACCTCGCAGAGTTACGCGGTTACCGCTATAAAACGGGCGTTGTATTTGCAGCTTTTCAGTCCGGCCAGGGGCGTGAACTGGCCCGGGGCGGACGCTATGACAATATTGGGCGCGAATTCGGTCATGCACGTGCTGCGACAGGCTTTAGCGCGGATCTGAACCGCCTCTGCCAACTGGGCCAAAGATCCTCGGAAGGGGCGCGAAAGGTGGTGTTTGCCCCTGCTGTTGACGACCCGGCGCTACAGGATGAGATTCAATCCCTGCGTCGCGGTGGTTGTCAGGTCCTCGCTGAGCTGCCTGGACAGACGGGCGATGCTGCAGGGATGAATTGTACTC
>JBFKKS010000021.1:0-19778 GCA_041630955.1 Nevskiales bacterium | reverse complement strand
TCAGAGCCATAACTTCCGACGCTGACCATGCCGGTGTTGATGCCGATGCGGATTTTAAGCTCTGCCCCTAAGCCCAGTTTTCGCCACTGTTCGTTTAACTCGGGCATCTTGGCCTGCATTTCACTGGCGGCGGCCACGGCACTGCGGACCTGATCTTCAGGTGCCATCGCATCGGGCGCGCCAAACAAGGCCATGAAGCCATCACCGGCAAATTCATTGAGCGTGCCGCCGTGCTGCTCAATGAGGTCGGCCATCGACGACATGTATTCGTTGAGCACCTCGGTCATTACTTCGGGCTCGACCCGGTCGGCCATGTCGGTGAAGCCGGCGATATCGCAAAACATCACGGTCACGCGTTGACGTTTGGGCTCGGCAATGCCGGCTTCGTTGCCGGCAATGATCTGTTCGGCTACAGCGGGTGGCATGTAACGGCGGATCTGGCCCTGTGCCAGTTCCAGTGCTGTTTTCTGACGCTCCATAATGCGTTCGTTACGGTAGGCAACGATTGCGCGTCGGTCGTTCAGGAAGTTGACGACAGCGACGGTCAGGACACAAACAATAGGCAGCGAGCTGTAAAACCACGCTGTGTAGGCATCAATGCCATAGCCGTCCATGTTCTGGATAATGTCCCAAGTGCCATAGGCCACGGAGGGACTGAGTGCCAAGATCACCCAAGCGTATGGCAGGCGCATGAACGGGGCATAGAGGATGTTCAGCATTAGCGCAGCACTAATGCCACCCGCTAACCCCACGGTTAGATGGCTCAAATAGACGATGGCAAAACCCGTCATACATAGAGTTGAGGCACCAATTGCCATCACCCCGGCGAGGAGAATACCCGTGTAACTGAGCAGGGTGGCAACGAACAGCCACGGTACGACCAGATAAAAAGTAACACGATAAAAGCGTTCGTAAATGTCAGGAAAAAACAGCAGGCAATAGGTCGCGGCAAAGGTCCAACCGAAGATGGCGAGCCAACCTGCAGTGCGAATAGCAGGCAGGCGGTCTACTATGCTCCAGGCCTTATAAGTGGCTTGTGTTTGGGCGTCGGTAAAACGGCTGCCAATGCGATTGAGTTGGAGATCCGCATCCGATACAGCGATGTGTTCCACTGTTTTTCCTTATTCTCCCCCTAGTGGTTGCCAGTCTTGACCATCTGTTGCTGTGAGTCCATAGGCACGCTGTCTCTAAATTCGCCGTCTGGGGCCGGTTATTGGCGAACAGATGTCTTTTGCAAGTGTTTAAAGTCGTCACTTCAGCGAATGACTTGCGGAACTTCACCTGTTAGATGAAGCTGAAACAACACTCCCCGTGACGAACTGTTTATTTCGGATGCAGGTAACAAGTTGCGGCACTGTCATAGCCTGGCTTTGGTGCTGGTGGTTGGACGGGGCGGGTTTTATGCGTTTCTGTAAACTAGGCAAGTTATGAGCAAAAAGACCACTGTTAACCTAATCCTGTTGCTGGCAAGCGCCCTGTTCGTTTCGGCGTGGCTTGTGCTGAAAGCGGACTTTCTGCCACGACATGAAAGCACTACGCAGCAAGTAGCCACCCTGACCGCTGGGCTTTGGCAGGGGGCTGACCTGGACGCAGATTTACCATCGTCTGTGAAAGCGGTTTATCTGGCGGCCCGACGACAAGGTAAAAGGCTCGCGCATGACTGGGCGGGTGGGGGGTCAGCCGTGGCTGATGCCATTCAGAAGGTGCAGGATGAGATCGGTAATAAGGCCGATATCGGTAATGTCGACACACTGGAACTGGTACTGGCGAGTAATTTCAAAAAGCTTGATCCCAGACAAAGGGGCTGGTCGACCAATATCCATCGCGGGGTACTGGGCTTCGAACTCACGCATGGGGATATAGTGGAGCGTTATTCGCCGACTTATATGTTGGCGACCAATCGTGATACCCGTCGCCTGCTGCAACTGTTTCAGATAAAGCATGGCTTGTCCGACAGGCAGATGCTGGATGAAGTGGGGTATCGGCTGTTCGAGGCAGAACAATGGCTGATTACTCTGGGCGAAGGGGCGCGCGTGATACGCATGGAGCGCGGCAACGAGTTCGTGCCGGTTGAGGCAGTCACGCAGAAATCAACCCTGGCGGTGGCCCAGCTGGCGACGGACTGGATGCGGCGTAACCTGCATGATGATGGTCGCATGACCTACAAGTACTGGCCCAGTGCCAGGGCAGAGTCAGAAGGCAACAATATGATCCGCCAGTGGATGGCGACCATTGCCCTGATTCGTGCGGCCAAGTACTGGCAAGACGATGAACTCATGGCCCGGGCTGCAACCAATATCGATTACAACCTGGCCCAGTTCTATAGCGAGGAGAATGGCTATGGACTGATCGAATGGCAGGACAAGATCAAGCTGGGGGCAGTGGCGCTTGCCGCATTGGCGCTGGTTGAGCATCCCGATGCACAACGCTGGGCCAAACAAGAGGCGGCGTTAAGACGCACGACCGATTATCTCTGGCACGAGGATGGCTCGTTTACGACTTTTTACAAGCCAGTAGGCCGCAACGATATCCAGAACTTTTACCCGGGTGAGGCATTGCTTTACTGGGCGACTTTGTACGAAAGGGACAAAGACCCGCAACGCCTGGCCCGCATTACGGCTTCATTTGAGTATTACCGTGCCTGGCATCTCACGCCCGCTAATCGCAACCCCGCCTTTATTCCGTGGCATACGCAGGCCTATTACAAGATATGGCTCATGACACAACATGATGGCATGCGAGATTTCATATTCGAGATGAATGATTGGCTGGTGGCTGAGATGCAGCAGGATCCCGATGAGGCTATATACAGGGACACCATCGGACGCTTTTTTAACCCGGATCGTCCCTATGGCCCGCCCCACGTGTCATCCACCGGCGTGTACATGGAAGGCCTGATTGATGCCTTTGAGCTAGCAAGGGCACTCGGTGATACCGTGCGTGCTGATCGATACCGAAATGCAATACGCATGGGGCTGCGCAGCGTGATGCAACTGCAATTCGTAGACGAGGTCGATATGTACTACGTACCAAGGTCGTTATGGCCGCGCGTGCAGGGCGGTATGCGTACCACCGTGTATAACAATGAAATTCGTTGTGACAATGTGCAACATAACCTGATGGGCATGCTCAAGATCATGCAGGGGTTTGGGATAAGTGACTATGGACACAACAAGTTGGGCCAAACACCGGTAGAATTACCCGCAAGCTGAAAAAAATAGATATGGGGGTTGGGTTATGCGAATGCCGGGTTTGTTGTTTGGACTGGTTCTGTTAGCGAGCGGTACTGCGCAGGCTGGAGAGCCAAAATCAGACGTATCAGCAGGCAAGGTGAACGAGATCCTTGAATGCGCCCGTGCAAATGCGCCCGAAAAAACATTCAAACAACTCGCCGTGTTTGTCACCAGCACGGCCAGCGGTGCCGATCGTAGTGTTGAGACCCGTATTCTCGGTGAACGGGGCGAAGAAGGCCTGCGCCTGAACCTGAGGGTGACGGCCCCCGCAGCAACTGCCGGCACAACGGTCTTGGTCAGGGAACGGGAGGGCCAGGACGATATGCGCATTTTCCTGCCTGCGACTGGTCGCGCCCAGGCTGTGACAGGCAGCATGGCGGCGACCAAATTGCTGGGTACGGATTTTAGTTACCAGGATCTGAAGCAGATGTTCGGTGCGATGCTGGATGGCAACAGTGAGTATTTGGGCGAAAGCGAGCAGGCGGGCAGGGCGGCATACCAGATAAAACTGATCCCGGCTCCCGAGGAAGCAGCTCCCTACAATGCGGCGGTCGTATCTTTTGACAAGCAGACCTGTGTGCCGCTAGTGGCTGAATTCACCAGTGCCGATGGTGAGGTGCTGCGCAGCCTGTTAGCTGATACAGACAGCCTGAAAACCGAAAAAAATCGCCATTACGCGCAGCGCTATAAATTGGTTGATCTGGTTAGCAATACGCAGACAACGGTCGATTTCAGCGTAGTGGAGTATGACGACAAGCTTAATCGTCAGGCATTCCACCCGAATTCATTCAAAAGCGTCGAATAGCCAAGGTCGATCAGCATGTGGCGCGCCTGGTTTGCTGTTCTTGCCCTGGTGTTGCTGGCACTGCTGGCTTTGTTTGACGGGAACGGCCAGTTACGACTGAAGATTGATGCCTCTGCAGATGCCCTGGTCGCCAGTCCGCAAGATCAGGAAGCCAAACAACCCTCGGCAGGGCAAATTCAGCCCGAAGAACTGCTACTCATGCTCAAGGTGCCTGATGAATGGAATGGCGCCGATGTGCGTGCGGTGGCCCAGTTGGCTACACGCCTGAGGCGCTTGCCTGGTGTGATCAAGGTTGAAACGCCTTTTACCACACGCATCCCGGTGGTTGAGGAGCAATCAATAGACGTGTCTACCCTGATGGAGCGCTTGCAGCGTGATCCGGGCAAGGGGCGTCAGTGGATCGACCAGACCTTCGACGAGTACCTGCTTAAGGGCTTCATGACCAATCGCCAGGCGCAAGCGATTGTAGTGCGTGTCACCCTGTTGCCCAAGCGGCCCGACAAGCCTGACCCCAGTGTGGCGGTGCAGGCAAACATCAATGCATTCCTGGCAGGGCAGACGCGTTACGCCGGAACCATTACTGGTGCGAAGGTGGTTGAGGACGCCATCGGTGCACAGATCATGCACGACCTATCAGTCGTGCTGATCCTGACGGCAATGATTATTCCAGTGGTTTTGCTATGCAGCTTTAGCGGTTTTCTGTCCGTGTTACTGCCGATGCTGAGTATCAGCATGGCCCTGTTGCTGACGCTGGCCGGTATGGCATTGACCGGTATCAACATCAACCTGGTGACTGCGGTTGTACCACCTTTGGTTATCGCACTGACACTGGCTTACTCAATGCATGCATTGTGTGCCGCTTATGAGGCCGACACGACAGACCCGATAGCCAGACGCCTTGTGCTGCCACTGGTTGTCACGGGTGTAACCACCCTGGCGGGTTTTCTCGCGTTGGGTATTCAATCCATGCCGGCTATACGCGATTTCAGCTTCGCCGGCGCGATCGGTGTCGTCGCCGCGCAAGTGTCGGTGCTGTTGATCCAGTGTTATGGCCTGCATGGTTGTACGGGCAAGATCAGGCCCCGTGCCTGGCTGGATACCAGCCTTCGTTCATTCGCTTCCACTGTACACAGGATTACGGTTGACCGGCGACGCACCGTCATTGGCATTGCACTGGCTATATTTGGGCTGGGCATTCTGGGTGCCATGCAGATGGAAGCCGGCGCCAAGTATATTCGTGACCTGCCGCCCGGAAACGAGATTCGCGACAATTTTGACTCGATCAGCAATACCTTTGGCGGGGCCAATGGTTTTGAAATCGTGATTGAGGGCGCCGGAGAGGACGCGGTGTTATTGCCGAGCGTTCTTCGTTCTGTAAACACATTTCAATTATGGCTCGATGCCCAGCCAGAGATTGGTGGCACCATTTCGCTGGTCGATTTCGTCAAGCGTCTTCATCAAACCTTTACGACGGGTGAGCCGGAGGACTTCCGTGTACCCGATAACTACAACCTGGTGAAGCAATTGCTGATCATCGGTGCACCTGACGAGGTGGACCGGTACGCCAACCTTGATTATTCCAAGTTGATTATCCGCGTGCGCACGCCGATCGATGACGCCGCTGAACTGAATCGTTTGCTTGAACGGATTGAATTGCAGATTGAGGCGTTGCCGACCGGCGTAAAGGCCACATTGCAGGGTAACGCAGTACGCCTGTCACGTACCGTTCGGGATCTGACTTCAGGCCAGTTGCAGTCATTTGGTATGGCGATATTGGCAATTTTCCTGGTGATTTCAGCAGTATTTGCCTCATTCCGCATGGGTATACGGGCCATGCTGCCGAATCTACTGCCAATCGCCGTGTACTACGGCATGATCGGAATGTCAGGCATTTCGCTCAGTCCGACCATGGCCTTGCTGGCCTGTATTGTGCTCGGTATTGCCGTGGACGATACGCTGTTCTACCTGGTGCGCTTCAACCGGGCCGCGCGCAGCCTGGCCAATGAAGCCAGAGCTGCCAAGGTGGCCCTGAACGATGTCATCGGTCCAGTCACGCTGACTACAGTGGCGCTTGTATTGTGTTTCCTGACCATGACGACCAGTGAGTTTGAAAGCCAGTACATGTTTGCCATTCTGGCCGCACTCACACTGCTGGCTGCCTGGATTACTGACCTGACCCTGACGCCGGCCATCGGTGCACGTAGCTCGATCGTTACCCTGTTTGATGTGGTCAGTGTTGACCTGGGCACCGCACCGCAACTGACGATCCCGTTATTCAAGGACATGAGCCCGCGCCAGGCCAAGCTATTTGCATTGCTGTCACGCATTGTTGAGGTTCCGGCAGGGGAATGTTTCATTCGCGTAGGCGACCCGGCTGGCGACATTTATGTTGTCATTGAAGGCACGGGTTACGCCTGGTTTGACCGTAATGGCACCGAGGTTCAACTGGCCGACTTCAAGCGCGGCAATACCTTTGGCGAGGCCTCGACCTTTATCAAGCACCGTACGGCCAATGTCACCGCCGCGACGGATATGCGTCTGCTCGCCTTTGACCCCAAGACGCTGGACCGTATCCGTATTCGTTACCCGCGCATTGCGGCCCTGGTGTTCCGGAACCTGAGTGCCATTCAGGCAGCACGCCTGGATCGCACCACCCGCAAGCTGGAGGAGCTGTCCGGTAATATCCAGCCACAGCCTACTGCCCCGCAAGCGGCATCATGAGCGATGCGCCACTGCTGCTGGTTTATGATGGCGATTGTCCCTTCTGCAGTCGTTATGTAAGCCTGTTGAGACTGCGTGAAACGGTTGGCGAGCTACGCCTGATCAATGCCCGGGGAGGTGATCCCATAGTCGATGAGGTACGGCGGCTCGGCTACTGCATTGACGACGGCATGGTGCTCAAAATGGGCGAGCGCTATTACCACGGCGATGCCTGCCTGCATGTACTGGCGGTGATGAGCAGCAACCAGGGCTGGTTTAACCGGCTTAACTTCTGGCTGTTTCGCTCGGCCTGGCTATCCCAGCTTGCTTACCCGGTCCTGCGTGCAGGGCGCAACCTGGTGTTGCGATTATTGGGTCGCAAGAAGCTGGGCTATTAGCCGTCACAGGCTGGTCGTTCGATAGTCACTCGGTGCCTGACCCATCCAGCGTTTGAAGGCGCGGGTGAAATTGCTCTGGTCCGAGAACCCCAGCAGGTAAGTGACTTCTCCCAGCGACAGTTCCGACTGCCTGAGATACTGGCAGGCCAGTTCCTGGCGTGTTTCGTCCAGCAGGGTTTTGAAGTTGACGCCTTCGTCTTTCAACTTTCTCTGCAACCCTCGCAGGCTGGTGTTGAGTTGTGCCGCGATCTCGCTCTGGTTCGGCTCTCCCGAAGGGAGTCGCTCGATAATCAGGTTGCGCACCCGCAGGGCAATCTGGCTTTTGTCGAAGCGGGTGAGGTAATCGACAATAACCTGATCATTGAGTCTCGCCAGGGCCGGATTGGCTGATGGCAGGGGTTCTTCCAGGTAGCGGGCTTCAAAATCCAGCCGGTGTTCGGGGGCACCGTAATGAATCGGCGCCCTGAAGAAGTCCTCGTAGGGCCAGGCGTCGGCCGGTTTTGGCCGCATCAGGTAGACCGCCAATGGGTAAACATCACGTTGGCTGAGCATGCGACCCAGTTTGACCATATTGCCCATGAAAGCATCAAAGGCCTCGGCGGCAAGGGGGATGCGGTGGTCGGGAACCCTGAAGTAGAGTTTGGCGCATCCTGATTCGTGCTCCAGTTCGATATGTGCCGCGTTGGATACGATCCTCGAATAACGGGAAACCCGTTTGAGCGCGTCATTAATGGTCTCACTGGCCAGTATTGATAGTCCCAGCGCGTGCAGGCTGGCAGGCTGCACCTGCTCGGCGACCTTCAGGCCGATGGCCGGATCGCCTGAAAGTTCAACTGCCGCCTGCCACAGGCGTGTCATGCCACTGACCGGGTAGCGGGCATTCGGGTCACGCGCAAGAGAGCGGTCGAGACCAGCCCTGTCGAAGGCAATATCAGCATCGCAGCCCATGGTCTCGAGGGTCCGCGCAATGGCCTGTGCCCAGGTAGAAAGCGTTGTGGGTTCCGTCATGTCGCTGTAGACCATAGACTGGCGCGTTGAGACCAGACAGCCCATTGAGGTTGCTTTAGATTGTGCGTTCTTGAATTCACGATTGGATTCTATTGGCTTTGTAGCCGATGTGTAATGCGGGAGACAGATTAATGATTATTAGACGATTCAGTCTATGGATTGTGATGGTCGCTATTGTGACCTTGAGTGCTTGTAGCAGTGAACCCGAAGAGCAGTTTGACAAGCTTGAAACGCCAGCAGCCCTGGCCGAGCACACGAACGAATTCAAAAAGGGTATCGAGCAGATTACCGACGGTGTATGGACGGCTATCGGTTATGGTCTGGCCAACTCCATTCTGATCGAAGGCGATGATGGCCTGATCGTGATCGACACCATGGAAACCCTGGAGGAAGGGCGCAAGGTTGCGGCTGAATTCCGTAAGCTTTCTGACAAGCCGCTTAAGGCGATCATCTATACGCATAATCACACCGATCATGTATTTGGTGCGCAGGCCTTTGTGGACGTCCTGGCGCACAAGGATACGCCGGTCGCTGTTTACGCTCATGAAAGCACCGAGTATTACGTTAACCGCATAGTGAGTGAATACAGGCCCATTATCACAGCGCGTTCATTTCGCATGTTTGGTACGCATCTTGACGGGGCAGGGCTTGTAAATGACGGCATCGGACCGCATCTATCCATCAACGAAAATTCCACTTTCGGTTTTGTAAAACCAACGCACACTGTTGCCGGGGAAATTGAAACCGAAATAGCGGGTGTGCAATTCAAGCTGGTACATGCCCCGGGTGAAACCAACGACCAGCTCTTCATCTGGCTGCCGGAAAAGCAGGTGTTGGCAGTAGGCGACAACCTGTACAAGGCTTTCCCGAATCTCTACACCATTCGTGGCACGCCCTATCGTTCGCTTAAGCAATGGGCCGAGAGCATCGACAAGATGCGTGAGCTGCCTGTTGAACATATCGCACCCAGTCACACGCGCCCCTTGCATGGAAGCGAGGAGATTCAACGAGTGCTGACCAATTATCGCGATGCGATCCGGTTCGTTTACGACCAGACAGTACGCTGGATGAATGCCGGTTTGACGCCTGATGAAATCGTCGAGCGCGTGAAGCTGCCAGAGCATCTGGCCAAGGAACCGTACCTGCAGGAATTTTACGGGACCGTGGAGTGGTCGGCCCGCTCAGTATTCGCGGGTAATCTTGGCTGGTTTGACGGCAACCCTTCCACCCTGCGGCCATTGGCCCCAAAGGCAGAGGCCGAGAAAATGGCGGCGTTGGCCGGTGGCAAGAGCAAGTTACGAAAACAGTTGCTGGACGCAATTGATGACGAGGAATACCAGTGGGCCCTGCAGCTTTCAGATTATGTCTTGCGGCTCGATCCTGATGACAACAAGGCGATGGCAGCGCGTATCGAGGCCCTGATCCGTCGTGGTGAGGCAGAAACCAATCCGAATTCACGCCATTACTACCTGATGTCGGCGCTGGAACTGCGTGATGGTACCCGCTTTACCCCGATTGCTTCGGGCTCTGACGATATGCTTCGTGCGCTGCCGATGTCAGTGATCATGAATGCACTGGCCACCAATCTGCACGCTGAAAAGGTGCTGGATGTTGAACGCAGGGTCGGTATCAGTTTCACCGACACGGGTGAGCAGTGGACCATCTGGGTAAGAAGAGGTGTTGCGGAAGTCGTCCCCCGTCTGATGGATGATCTGGAAATTCATGTGAAAGTGGATTCACTGCTGTGGAAGCAGATGCTGGGCAAGGTGGTGGGTCCGGTGAAAGCGCTGGCGAAGATGGATTTTGAAAAGGGTGGACGGATTGGTATGAGCCGATTCCTGCTGCTGTTTATGCCGAAGGTGGAGGCGCCTGAACCGGCACCGCTTGCCGGGCTGATTGGAGAATAGCGATGTTTTTTCGAGTAATAATCCTGGGTCTGCTAACCCTCGTACTGGCGGCCTGTAACCATAATGATGATAGCGATGATGCGAGCAGTGCAGGCAGCGTCGGCCAGCAAGCATCACCCGGCTCTGTTGCCGATGTGCCGGCACCGGGTGGTCAAGTCGGCGCGTCTACTCGTGACTGTTTCTGGTCAATTACCATCGACGATGCGGCTGTGAACACTTTGTACCCGGATATTTATGCCAAGTACTGGGTTGCAGTCCTGCCGATTCTGCCGGGAACGAACTTGTCGCTGGAAGGGCTATACCCACATGCCCGTTACATGTCTTTCAATCTCTATGATCCCGCGTTCAGGCCGGTGGATGCGCTGGCCGATCGGGTTATCGCACCGCAGCCGGGTTCGACCAATCCGTTTGTTGCCGGTGCTGACCGACTTGGTGAGGCGCGAGACTATAGTGTGAACGTTATTGCCGAGGTGCCGCCCGAGAATGTGGCTGAGCGCTTACCCAACACGCTGTATGCGCATTTACCTTTGGGTGAGGCAGGCGTCGCCTCTTCAGTACCCTATGCCATCTTGATATACCGGATTTATGTGCCCGATACGGGTACCGATCGGGCGGGGGATGTGCCCTTGCCACGTGTGACCTACCTTGATGCGCAAGGCAATGTATTTCAAGGGCCAGAGGCCTGTGAGCAGTTGGAACCGTTTGTGCCTTCGGAACTTAACGATCAAATTACGAACGCGCCTTTTTCATTGCCGATACCGGCCGGTTTCGGTGCCTCGGCCGACCTGATGTGGCTGAAGTTTTTTGGTCTGGTGAGTTCAACCGAGAACCGCTTTAACGCAACTCCACTGCGTGACCCATTGCATGCTGCGCTGCCAAACCCGAATAGCAATTCGGGTGGCTTTGCGAGCAATGTGGATAACAACTACGTGTATGCGCCCCTTAATCAGGATCTCGGGCCGCTGGCGGTATTTGAGGCAACCATGCCCATGACGCCACATACCGTGGCCGGCGATCCGGTAATGGGTGAAGGGGAAATGCGCTACTGGTCGGTGTGTACCTATGAGATCGCCAGTCAGCGCTATTATGACTGCTTGTATGATGAGAACAGTCAACTCGATGCTGACCATCGCGGCGTGTTTCTTGTCGGTCGTGAAGCCGATCGCCCGTCTAATGCAACTGCTGAATGCGGGGTGAACTGGTTACCCTGGGGGCCTGTTCAGACCTCGCTGCTGATCATGCGGCATATGCTTCCAGAAGAACATTTCCCGCATTCTATTCAGAAGATACCCTCCCCGCCAGGCAGTTGTGAAGCACCAGTAATGGGTGAGTACTTTCCCTATGGTCATCATCTGAGCAAAGAAGCATTCGAGGCCCTGGGGTGTCCGGTAATGGCTGATGCCATAGCTGATCGGGCTACGCAGTTTGATGCGAGCGAGGACTGCCCCCAGCAACCCACGGGTGAGGTTGAGTCACTGGGTGCCCCGTAGGTCAGTATGAATGCCTGCGCCCGCATTACAGCTGCGCATGATCTCGAAAACCTGAGCAATGGTTATTCAGACAAGCAAGAAATTATGTAATGAAAGAAGTGAATAGTAGGATCATTGCTCTGCTTTTTCTGGGCATGCTCAGTGGACTGGCACTGGCCCTGTTCAGCCTGCTTGATACGGGGATGAGCAGCAGCCTGCCATCAGGGGCGGTCGCTCGAGTCAATGATCGCTTCATTGGTCGAGAGGACTACGCCCGAGCGGTAGCGGCGGTTGTAGCCGATAGTGGGCAGGCCCTGAACGCAAGCCAGCGTCGTCGCGTGCTTGACCGTCTGATTGATGAGGAATTGCTGCTTCAGTACGGGCAGGATCAGGGCCTGGTGCATAGCGACCGTCGAGTGCGGGCCACGCTGGTGTCCGCTGTACTGGAGGCCAAGAGCGTGGCAGCGGAAACGCAGGCAATCGACGATAAGGAAGCTCGGGATTTCTATCAGGCTAACCAGGCCTATTTCAGCCACCCGCAACAGCTAAGGTTGACGGTGCTGCAATTCGAAAACTCTGAGCATGCCGGCAGGGCGCGGCAGCTTTGGTTGGCTAATAAGCCAGTCGATATTGATCATGAGCGTTTGCAGCATGTGCCGGATGCCTTGCTGCCGGTTGGCAAGTTACGCCAGTTGATTGGGGCGTCACTTACGGATGCCGCCATACGACTGGGGGAAAGCGAGATCAGCGAGGTCATCATGCTGAATGCTCGTCCACATCTGATTCGTGTCGGGCAGCGTCTAGATGTATCGCCAGACTTTGACCGCATCATCGAACAGGTCAAGGCGGAGATGCGACGTCGATCTGCCGAGGAAGCGGTGCGTGAGGCGTTGGTTCAACTGCGAGATGAGCATGATGTGATCATTGCAGAGGATCGACTCTAGGCCATGCCATGGCTACGGCGCCTGTTATTCATACTGATCGTGCAGGGGCTGTCGGCTCCAGCGGCGGCTCACTCGCGCAGCACGTCCTATTCGATCTGGGACCTGAGCGGGACTGCTGAAAACGTAACCTTGCGGGCAAGGCTCGACGAGATTGACCTGACCCGCTTGAACCTGCATCCCGACTACACACTCGGATATGAGACGGCCGTGCTAGACCTGCTGCAGTCGGATTTGCAGCTTAGGCGCGGTGATCAGCTGTGTGGTTGGGATAGTGAGGCTGATCTACGCCGGATCGCAGGGCAGCTTGTGATTGAAGCACGGCTGGTTTGTCCGGCCACCGGTGCCTATGCAATCACGAGTCGCCTGTTGCTTGAGCCGTTGCCCAGCCATTTACATTTTGCACAGATTATCGGGCCCGACAACAAGCGACTTGAGCGTGTACTGACAAGCGATCTGAATAACTGGGCACTGGCTAGTGATGCCTTTTCATCTGGAGAAACGCCTTCTTCAGTCGGCGGCTTCTGGCGCCTGGGTGTCGAGCATATTCTCAGTGGCTGGGATCATCTGGCCTTTGTGCTCGGACTGATACTGCTGGCAGCGACAGTAGGGCAGGTCGCGTGGCTGGTCACCGGTTTCACGCTGGCCCACAGCATCACCCTGGCCCTTGCAGTCCTGGGACTGGTGAAACCCGACGAAGCCACCGTGGAGGCATTGATCGCGCTGTCGATTGTGTTGATTGCCGTAGAGGCGGGCTGGCAACTAACTGCCCGCCCACGCTGGTTGCCCAAAGCTGCTGTCATTAGTTTGTTGGCACTGGCTGCCTGCCAGCCATCGGGCCTGCCTGTAGTGGCTTTGCTGGGCATGGCCCTGTTTTGTTTCTGCTATTTCAATTTGCTGGAACAGGTACAACGGCCGCATCGGGTCCGTGCACTCATCGCTTTTGCCTTCGGGCTGTTTCATGGATTCGGCTTTGCCGGGGTGCTGGCAGAGATGCAGCTGCCGGCAACCAACCGGGCCGCTGCATTGTTTGGATTCAACCTGGGCGTGGAAAGTGGACAACTACTGGTCGTGCTGTTGCTGTGGCCAATATTGCGCTGGGCCGGATCAGTAAAACAGGCATCGCCCAGCTGGCTGACGGCTGGCCTAGCGGGTCTCGGTACCTATTGGCTGGTAGTGCGGGCATTTACATAACTGACATCAGGTCAGTAAGGTTATAAGTCGACGATGGATCATTCATCGTCATGGGAGGCAGGATGAAGAAGGTATTGCTGGTATTACTGCTGCTGCTGGCTGCAGTCGTGGTGTTTATGTTCCTGGACGGTGAAGGGCAGCTCGAGCAAATGGGCGCACTCCACCATCAGGCTGTGCCGAAGGAATGGACAGATAACAAGCTTGTTCAGCAGGGCCAGGCGGCTGCCTCTCTGGGCGTCGAGCAACCCAAGCAGATACTGTTTGGCGATCTGCATGTACACAGCACCTTCTCCATGGATGCATTTCTCTGGAGCCTGCCATTCATGAATGGTGAAGGCGTACACCCCCCAGCCGATGCCTGTGACTATGCACGTTATTGCTCCAATCTGGATTTCTGGAGCCTCACCGATCATGCAGAAGGTTTGACGCCCAGGCATTGGGGGCTGATCAAGGACATGGTGCGGCAGTGCAATGCCGCCACCGACGCCGCCAATCCGGATCTTGTGACTTTCCTCGGCTGGGAATGGACCCAGGTCGGGCAAACGCCCCAGGATCATTACGGCCATCGCAACGTGGTGCTACGCGACACCGAAGAAGGCAGGATTCCGGCCCGGCCGATCACTTCCGGTGGCTTACCGCTTAAGCATATGCGCCGTCGGGTTCTATCCCCGGTAGAAGAAAAGTTTGCGCCCTACGTAACCGATTTTGCTGACCGCCAGAGCATGAAGAACCTGTTTCGCAAGCAGGCCGACCTGCGTGCCACGACACTGTGCCCCGATGGCGTACCGAGCCGTGAACTCCCTGCAGATTGTGTCGAATCGGCTGAGACGCCTGAGGGTCTGTTCGCCAAGCTGGATGAGTGGGGTGCCAGGGCCATGGCCATTCCGCATGGTACAACCTGGGGTTTCTACACCCCGCCGGGGGTGAAGTGGGACAAGCAACTGAATGACCAGCAGCATGACCCCAAGTATCAACGCATGATCGAGGTGTTCTCGGGGCATGGTAACTCCGAGGAATACCGTGACTGGCGGGCCGTGTCATTTGACAGCAAGGGCGAGCGGGTGTGCCCGGAACCATCGGACGATTACCTGCCCTGCTGCCATCGTGCCGGTGAACTGATTCGAGAACGCTGCGAAGATGCGAAGTCAGCGACCTGTGAGGCGAGGGTGGACAAGGCCGAGCAGGATTACCTGGACGCTACCGTGGCCGGTCACCTGGTTGTACCCGGGGCCCAGCCTGAAGAGTGGCTTAATTGCGGACAATGCGAGGACTGCTACCTGCCAGCGCTTAACTATCGTCCAGGCAATTCCGTGCAGTACATCACGGCACTGTCAAATTTCGACAAGCGTGATGCAAACGGTGATCCGCAGCGTTTCCGTTTCGGTTTTATCGCTTCCAGTGATAACCACGCGTCGCAGCCGGGAACGGGTTACAAGGAAGTGGGCCGCCACAAGAATACCGAGACCTTTGGCAGTGATAAATTCATGGCCAAACGCAATTTCATGGACATCGCCAAGGTGAAGGGCAGGGGGCCGGAGTCGGTCCCCTTTGACCGCCGCAATACCCGCTTTAACCTGTTTCAATATGCCGAATCGGAAAGGCTGGGTTCTTACTTTTATACCGGTGGTCTGGTTGCCGTGCATAGCAATGGCCGCAATCGCGAGGCCATCTGGGACGCCTACGAACGCAAGGAGGTCTACGGTACCTCAGGGGAACGCATGCTGCTGTGGTTTGACCTGCTGAACGAGAGCGGTGAGGACCTGCCAATGGGCTCGGAGGTATTCACGACCGCAACGCCACGTTTCCGGGTACGTGCCATGGGCGCATTTGAGCAGCAGCCAGGCTGTCCGCAGCACAGTATTGATGCTCTGGGCGAGGAGCGCCTGGAGTACATGTGCGGCGGCGAGTGCTACAACCCGGGCGATGTGCGCAAGCCCATTGAGCGCATCGAAGTGGTGCGTATTCGGCCACAGAACCAGCCTAATGAACCGATCGGCGACCTGATTGAGGATCCCTGGAAGACGCTGCGCTGCAGCGGCGAGGCGCAAGGCTGCACAGTGGAATTTGAAGATCCGGAATATGCGCAGGCAGGGCGCGAAACCATTTATTACGTGCGCGCCGTGCAGCAGGTGAGTCAGACGATCAATGGCGCGCAACTGCGTTGTGAATACAATGCCAGGGGTGAGTGTGTGAGGGTCAATCCCTGCTTCGGCGATCGCCGCACCGATCTGAAGGATGAATGTACGGCGCCTTCGGCGGAACGGGCCTGGTCATCGCCGATTTTTGTGCGGTTTGGGGAATGACCGGCTATTGGCCGGCTCGCCGTAACATCTCCTGTACCATCCACAGGCGATCCTGTCCCCAGGTCGCAAAGTTGCCAATGCGGTAGCTGGGCACGCCCCACAAACCCGCATTGAACAGCGCCTGCCGGTTGGTCTCCGCGTAGTCCAGGTCCAGGCCGGCATCAAGGCGGGCTTTCACGGCAGCCCATTCCAGCCCGGCCCGCTCACAGGCATACCGCAGCCCCTCATCCGTCGCGACATCAATGCCCTGTGACCAGATAGCGCGTCCGGCACTGGTCAGAAACGCCAGTTGCTGCTCGTTGCCCTCGGCAAGCGGAAAGCTGTTCAGGCAGCGCTCTGCACCAGCGCCAAGTGGGTCGGCGATGCGGCCAAAGGGGTAGCCTAGTTGGTCAGCCTGGCGTTTCACGTCGCGCACGATGTAGAGGCGTTTTTCCAGTGGAACCGGCAGGCCGCGCATGGCCATCGGCAGCACGGGTCGGACTCTGAGTTCAATGGGCAAGTCGGGCGCCAGGCGCTGTAAATCCAGCGCTGCCAGATACGAATACGGGCTGCGAAAGCTGAAGAAAAACTCCAGCCGCTGGCCGGGTTCCAGTTCAGGCAGGGCGGCCTTGGCAGCATCGAATACGGCCAGGGGCGCGTCATCCTGCAGTAGCTTCCTGGCTCTCAGGCGGTTGGCCAGGTGATTAAGTCTGTCCAGACCCCAGAACCATTCGCCGTTGAACTGCCACATGGCAGGCAGGTAATGGCCAAGTCTTAGACGCCGGCGGGCATTGTCCTGTAATCGTTCATTGGCCTTGTGAGTGTCTGCGTTGGAAGAGGGTAAGGCGCTGCCGCTGAATAGTGCTGTGGCAACCCGGTGTTCCTGCTCGGTGAAAAGCACCGGGTCGGTGATGCCTGCCAGCAGTTCAGCGGCTTGTGCCATCTGATCTGCATGTGGCAGTGCGTGGGTATTGGGAAAAGTCAGGCCCCATGCTGAGGCAATCCGCTTGGCATCAATCAGGGCAAAGGTGCGTTGTTTACTGGCTTCCGGATAGGCCTCGGCGCTCGCGGGGGGCACAACGTAGATGCGTAGCGTTGTCTTCAGGCGACTGGCGATAGCAGGCAGCAGCTGGGCGCAAAGGTGGGAGTGCGGATCTCCGGCTTCATAGTACAACTCCAGGGCCGGGGGGCGCATGAGCAGTGTATCCAGCCCGAAACGGCGGGCGCGCAGGCGATTGATCGGCCCCGTGCTGCTCGCAATGCGCTCGTAGATGGCAGACTTGGGGGTGGGGCTCGGTGCGGTTGCCATGCTTGCTCCTGCTGGAGGCGAGTTGAAGTGGATGAAGGCCTAGAGCTTGGTGTCCACGCCTGCTGCCAGATTTTGCACCATCCAGTTGAGTTGGGTAACCGCCTCTTCCTTGGTGAGTTCGCCATCTTCAACGAGTCGATAACCACCCCAAAAGGCCATGATCAGCATCCAGGTGATGCTTTCTGCCTGCTGGTCATCCAGACCAAAGGTCTCGGCAACCGCCGGTTGCCAGAGTTTGGTGATGAGGTGGCGCACACGGCGCCCGAAACGACTGAGTTCGTGGTCTTCCGGAAAGCTTGCAGCGATGATCTGCCACAGGGCGCGAGCCCGACCCGGTGGCAGATCGAGCGTGATTCGTTGCCCCAGGCTCAGGGCTGCCATCAAATCATCGCTACGCATCTCGACCGCATTGCGGGTGTGCATGTAGACCTGCTCGAAAATATGGGTACCGGTGGATACCATCAAATCTTCCAGCGAGTCAAAATGCTGATACACCAGCTGCCGGCTGGTATGCGCGCGCTGGGCCAGAGCACTCATGTTTAGTTTGTCCCAGCCATCTTCCTCAACCAGCGAAGCGGCCGTATCCAGCAGTTGTTGGCGACGTTCTTCCCTTGGCAGGTAGGGGCGTTTCTTTCTGGCCGTGGTGGTCATAGGTCAGATACGATGCAGGAACTTCTTCCTAGCATGTCTCAATATTGACAATATGTAAACATCTGCTAGATTGAGTTGTTGTAGTCACAATACGCAAAGCTTCCGGGTGCACAAGCGAGACAGGTGTTTATTGCATCTTTCACGAATAGCAGGCACGTATTGTAAGCCGCGCTCCTTCACAGATCCGAATCATTTTCATACTCTCTACAGGGTCAGGACGTCGCCGGAATGGTATGAAACCGATTAATTACAGCTAACAAACAATAATATGAAGAAAATCGCGGGACGCTTGTTAATTACGGTCATTGGGCTTGGCGTGGTGTATTCACTGGCGGTACAGAGACTGCCAAGCCTGATAGAGGCACGTTTTAATACTACGCATGCGCCGCCACCCTATGCCGTCGACGAGCAGGCCAGGCAGCTACATAACGACTTGCTGGTGGCGGATATGCATGCCGACAGCCTGCTGTGGTCCCGTGACCTCGTGCAGCGTTCGAAGATCGGGCAGGTAGATATTCCCCGTCTCATCGAAGGCAATGTGGGCCTGCAGGGTTTTACCATAGTGACGAAGTCGCCGCGTGGCCAGAACATTGATCACAACACGGCCGAGACAGATCGAATTACGGATCTGGTGATTGCTTCGGGCTGGCCACTTCGCACATGGGGCAGCTTATACGAGCGTGCCATGTACCAGATCGAGCAACTCCACCGCTTCGAGCGGGAGTCGAATGGGCGCCTGCGTATTATCAAGACGAAAGCCGATCTGGACAAATTCGTCAAAAGTTATCGGCCGGGTGACAAGCGCGTAGCCGGCTGGCTGGGTATAGAAGGCGCGCATCCGCTGGAAGGTGACCTGGCCAAGATTGACCTGCTGTTCGAGGCTGGCCTGCGCATGGCGGGCATTACCCATTTTTTCGACAACGCACTCGGTGGCTCGATGCATGGCGAAACCAAGGCCGGCCTGACTGATTTCGGAAAACAGGCGGTTATGCGGATGCAGGAACTCGGCATTCTGATCGACCTTGCACACGCGTCATCTGCGGTGATCGATGACGTGCTGGCCATGAGTACACAACCCGTGGTGCTTTCACATGGCGGCGTAAAAGGCACTTGCGACAATAATCGCAATCTCAGCGATGACCAGATTCGTGGCATTGCCAGAACCGGTGGGGTGGTGGCTATCGGGTATTGGGACCTGGCTGTCTGCGGCACCGATGCTGCTGCCATAGCCAGGGCAATTCGCTATGTTGTCGGGCTGGTGGGCGCGGAACATGTGGCACTGGGCTCTGACTTTGATGGCTCGGTTGTCACCCCATTTGATACCACGGGTGTCGGGCAGATTACCGAGGCACTCATGGCTGAGGGATTAAGCCCTTACGAGATACGTCTGATATCGGGTATGAATGTGGTGCGTGTGTTGAGCAAGGTGTTACCAGCGAACTGACAAATTGTATGTTTGTCAGTGATAGAGTCTGGACTGAACGTAAACTTACAGGAGGAAGTAATGACTGAGTTGAAAGAATTCTGGCAGGTACAGAATGCAGCGCTGTTCGCCTTTTACATGATCGCCGCTGCGCTGGTTATCATCGGCCGACTTGATCACTGGGCCGTATTGATCTCTGCCTTGATTCTGGCCGCACATGTGCTGGAAATTCCACTTGCCATGAAAGTCCTTAAAGACAAGAAGCCCGCGCTGGGTCGCTTGCTGGTGGGCACCATCCTGTTCGGCTTCACCTGGTGGCTACCCGCCAAGAAAGGTCTTTACAAAGTTCAATGAAAAACTTTAACAGCAAGCTGGCACTCGTCACTGGTGCCAGCAGCGGTATCGGGCAGGCAATCGCCGTGGCATTGGCCCGCCAGGGCGCAAGGTTGATCCTGGTT
>JBFKKS010000020.1:0-19792 GCA_041630955.1 Nevskiales bacterium | reverse complement strand
TGTAATCCGCATTCGGCGTAAAGGTGATCGTGCCGTCCGCGTTTAAGGTCGCTGTGCCGTTGGGCACAGCCACACTGTCACCCGCGGCCACCGGCGTGCCAGCAATCTCGGTCACCGTCAGTACATCCCCATCCACATCGCTGTCGTTATCCAGCACCGCGATGGTGATCGGGGTGTCTTCCGGCGTCGTGCCGCTATCCGGTTGTGCGATGGGTGCATCATCGACAGGCGTCACATCCACTGTGACGGTATTCGTATCCGTTATGTCGCCATCGCTGATGGTGTAGGGGAACTCGACTGGACCATTAAAGTCAGGATTTGGCGTAAAGGTCAGCGTGCCATCGGGATTCAGGCTCACCTCACCCTCGGGGATCGTGACCGGCGTGTCCACATCGATCGGCTGTCCGGCTACCTGCGTGACTGTCAGCGCATCCCCATCGACATCGATATCGTTATCCAGCACTGCGATCGTGACCGGCGTGTCCTCTGGTGAAGAGACCGTATCCGGTTGCGCATTGGGGGCGTCATTGACGGGCGTCACATCGATTGTAACGTTCGCTGTATCTGTACCAACCCCATCGCTGATGGTGTAGGGAAACTCGACAAGTCCGTTAAAATCCGGGCTTGGTGAAAAGGTCAGGGTATTATCCGGATTGAGGGAGACCTGCCCCTCAGGAAGGGTGACTGGCACGCCGAGTTCGATCGGTTGTCCGGCCACCGCAATGATACTGATTGCATCGTTCTCCGGATCACTATCATTATCCAGGACGGCCAAAGTAACGGGCGTGTCTTCCGGCGTTGTACCCGTATCTGTGAAGGCCTCTGGCAACTGGTTGAGCAGGGTCGTTTCCGCTTCTTCAAAAGAAGGAATCTCTGACACGGTCGGAGCTTCAAACTGGAAAGCCAAAGGCGAGGTCTCTTCTACGATCCGCAGCAAGCGCACGAAGCTATTACCATCACCTTCGCCACTATCCCCACCTGTAAGCCCTGCAGCTGGCGCCTCTAGCAGCGACTCAATGTCATCCCCCTGCTCAATAGCAAGAATGATTTCTTCTATGGTGGCGTCTGTCAGGCTGCCTTCTGAGGGGTCTGTATAGTCTGTGGCGTCGAGATCACGCGTAAGCCGTATGGTCTCATTGGGTTCTACGAATAAGTGCTGGCTCTCTCCATAAACCAGTTCGACTCTGGCGCCAGTCTGGGTGATAACAGTTTCACCTTCCTGCAAAACATCGCCGGCCCTGATGTCCCGTAATCTGCCATTCTCGTCCCGTGCCTGCACCTTGCCGACAGCAGTAACGACTGTTGCGAAATATTCTCTGGCTGCCATGCTGCTTCTCCAACTTCCTTGTAACTTCGGGACCGATCCCTACTTTAGAAGGGGCAGTGTACGCAGAGCGGGAGTGGAGATAAATTGTACCAAGGTACAATACACTAACCCATTGAATAAATTAGTTTATTTGTCGAAAGATGAGTTCTTGTACCGCACAATTAGCTGCACACGGTCGCGAATACCCAGTTTTTCGAAGACGGCCGTCAAATGTGCCTTCACGGTTCGCTCGGTAATACCCAGCTCTTTTGCAATTTCCTTGTTGGAGGCACCGCGACAAACCTCCACCACCACTTCGCGCTCTCGTGCGGTCAACGAATGCAAGTCTGATTCTTTGCTGGGTTGATCTGCACTGACAGCCAGATCAACCCCTCTTAACAAGTAGGGCATGAACTCCTGTCCCACCCACACGCCGCCTGCAAGAACAATCTCCGCCACTTGCTGAAACATGGCTGGCGCCGATTGAGCATGGCAGTATCCCCTTGCGCCTGCTTTAAAAGCGTTAAGCGCCTCTGCTGCATGGGGTTGATTGCTCAGAACGATAATCTTGTGGGCCGAAGCCGCATCAGAGAAATCCGCAAGAGCCGATAAATCATCTTCACTCCGTATGAAAAGCCAAACGATGTAATCCCCGCCCACCCTATCCACGGTAGCAAGGTCATACAGCGATTCCACAAATTTGGCCTCTGGCCAAGCCTGCTTCAAACGTTCTGAAGCTATACCAGGAGCTTCAATGAAGTAGCTCCGCATCATCTCTCGCTTAGCGCATTAGCTCGAGCACGCAACACGGGTTTCAGCAAGTAATTCAAGATCGTTTTTTTGCCCGTCAGCACATCGACTTGTGCAACCATACCGGGAATAATGGGCAGGTCTTCGCCGAGACTGGTCTCAAGCGTCCGTACGCGAACGTTGTAGTAAGCATTGCCCTTTTCGTCAATGATGGTATCAGCGCCAATTTGCTCGACTACCGCATCCAACCCGCCATATATCGCGTAATCATAGGCAGTAAATTTAACGATAGCCGCCTGGTCAGGATGCAGAAAAGCAATGTCCTTGGGCAGTATCTTGGCCTCCAGAAACAGGGCATCATCCAGTGGAACAATTTCCAGCAACTCAGTACCTGGTTGCACGACTCCACCCACGGTATTCACCAGTAATTGCTTAACGGTGCCACGCAATGGCGCCCTGACCTCAGCCTTGGCCACCCTGTCTTCAAGGGCGCGACTGCCCTCGGTGAGACTGCTTAACTTGGCCAGTGTCTCTGATAATTCATTACTGCTTCTATTGCGCGTTACCAATGTCACCTCGGACACTTTTCGCTTGGCCTCGGCAATCGCTGCATTGAGCCGCTTAATCTGAGCCGCTGCCTGGTTGCGCTCACCTTTTAGATTACTGACATCGCGTTCCAGCCTGAGGATATCAACCTCAGATACTGCGCCTGAAGCGATCAGTGGTTTGGTGACTTTGTACTCCTGGAGCGTGAGGTCATAAGATCGGCTCGCTTGGTTGTAGCGAGCCTGGGCCTCGGCCAGTTCTTGCATTCGCTGGGTTAACTGCTCTTCCGCTATAGACACCTGTGCCTGTAGTTCAGCACGCGCAGAGGAGTACTGCGCCAGTTGCTGCGCGACGATATCAGGCACTTGCTCCAGCAGTTCGGCAGATGGCTCGAAAGGTTTGCCATCAATCATTGCCTGCAGGCGTTCTGCCTTGGCCCTCAAGGCAAGGTATTGGGCCTGGTTTTCACGCAAATTAGATACAAAGCGGGTCGGGTCAATACGCAGCAGGATTTGCCCCCTTTCAACCAATTGCCCAGCTCTGACATTGATCTCCTCGACTACGCCCCCATCAACAGCCTGCACAACCTGCAACTGCGATGAAGGAATAACCCTGCCTTCGCCTCGTGTGACTTCATCGACCTCTGCAAAAGACGCCCAAATGATCAACAACGCCACAGTGATGAGTGCGTAATTAATCAACGCCCTTGCCCTCAGGGGTTCCTGCTGAAGATGGGCAAATGCTGCATCCTCGGCCCAATCCATGCGCTTCGTATTCTGCTCAGGCATCCACGGCGCGAACACTTTGTCGACCCATTTACGAAATGGAGAAAACAGCGGCTTCATGCAACCCGCCCTATCTTGCCGTGGCGTAATGCGTCAATAACCTTTTCCTTCGACCCATCCGCAACCACTTTGCCCGCATCAATCACAATAATGCGGTCGACCAGATCCAGCATTGAAGTCCGATGGGTAATCAGGACCAATGTTTTGGATTCAGTGTATTTCTTGAGATTCTGCTTGATGCGCTCCTCACTGGAATGATCCATGGAGCCGGTCGGTTCATCTAGCAGCATCACCGGCGGGTCATTAATAAAGGCTCGCGCAATAGCGATCCCCTGTCTCTGGCCACCAGACAGAGACTCGCCACGCTCTCCGACCAACATGTCGAATCCCTTAGGGTGGCTATCGACGAGCCGGTTGATACCGCCTATTTCAACTGCCCTGAGAATTGCCTCGTCCTCTGCATGGGGTGCCGAAACAATCAGGTTTTCCCTTAGCGTACCGAAGAATAAAGTAACGTCCTGCTGCACGTAGCCTATCTGTTGTCGCAATTCAGCCGGATCAAGCTGCCTTAAATCAACTCCGTCGATCAGCACCGAACCACTTGTCGGTTGATAAAGTCCAAGCATGAGTTTCTGAATCGTCGTTTTTCCCGAACCCACGCTTCCCAGCAAAGAAACCTTTTCACCTGGCTTAATTTTGAAGCTTACGTGTTTCAAGGCCTCCACATCTTCACCGGGATAACTAAAACTCACATCCTTGAACTGGATTTCGCCCTGGATGTGCGGGCGGGATACAAACGACGCATCGTCCGGGCGCTCAACTGGCTTATCGACAATTTCATCAAGTGTGGCTAAGGCGGTTGCGGCATTGTGGTACTGGGTTAATAGACCGGCGACCTGTGCCAATGGGGCAAGCGAACGCGATGACAGCATCATGCAAGCGATCAGGCCGCCCATGGAAAGCTCGCCTGCCACGATGAGGTACACGCCCAGGACAATGACGGCGACGTTGCACAACTGCTGCACCCACAAGGTGCTGTTAATGGAGGTGGATGATAAAAGGCGCAGTTGCGCCGATACGCGGGCAAGAAAGGCAGCACTCTGTTCCCATTTGCGCTGCATAACCCCTTCAGCATTCATGGCCTTGAGCGTTTCCAGTCCCACCAGACTTTCCACCAGGGTCGCATTGCGCTGGGCCCCGGCCCGGTAGGTGGTTTCCGTCAAGTCATGCATCTTGCCCTGAATAGACAGGGCGTAAAGGGTAACCAGCACCATGCTAACCAGAATGGGCAACGTCATTGGCCACGCAATCCAGCCGATTACAGCGACAAAGATCAGTGCAAATGGCACGTCGATAATCGCCGTGACAGTGGCTGAAGCTATGAAGTCACGTACCAATTCGAATGAGCGCAGATTGGCAGCGAATGATCCGGCGGACAAGGGACGATGCGCCATACGAATGCCCAGCACACGCTCCATGATAAAAGTCGATAACTTCACATCGATTCGACTGCTGGCCAGGTCGATAAAGTAGCCGCGCATGGTGCGAAGAATGACATCTGCCACCAGCACAATACCCACACCAATAGCCAACACCCAAAGTGTCTCCGTGGCATTGTTGGGAACGACCCGGTCGTAAACATTCATCGTGAACAACGGGATCGCAATCGCGAACAGGTTGATCATGAAGGCCGCCTTAATCACATCCTTGTAGAGCGCGGCATGCTCCCAGATGGCGCCCCAGAACCAGTGTTTATGCTGAGTACCACGAATCTCGGGAGCACGTGCGTCAAACCTGAATAATGGGCGCACGTAAATAGCCATGCCGAGATACCGTGTACTCAATTCATCAAGGGATAGTTGGGTTTCCGCCTCGCCCAGTTCCGGGAAAATGACCCGGGCATTTTGTTGTTCCTCATCCCAGCCCAGTAGCACGCAGGCATTGCCCTCTTCAAGCAGGAGGATGACCGGGAACAAGGCAGTTTCAAGCTGTCCTAGCTCGCGCTTAACAATATTGCTTGTTAGATTCGCACGCTTGGCAGCACGGGCAAGTAGCGAAAGAGTCAGCTGACCATCTTCAAGCGGAAGACCGGCTACTGCCGATATACGGTTCATAGGTCGCCCGTGCGCCCTGGCCACGATCATCAGACATTCAAGGAGCGAGTTTCTACCATCGCCACGCTTCAACGGCTCACTTTCTGAAGTGCTAGTACTCATTCATCAGCCTTGAGGCTTTGTCTTTGTGTAAATATCCGCCTAAAGCCTATCAAGATCAAGAAATTGTAAAGTTTTTCAGTCTATTAACCGCAACAGGCACGCTTGAGAATATAGGTTGGCCCAACGAAATGTCCATTACCAGTAAAAATGCAAGATGACTCGAGTTCGTACCTTCTTCATACAGGATGAGAAAGTAATCGCGCCCAACCACCGTTAAGCCACGGTCAGCCACCGTCTAAACCGTCAACTGAGATCCACTCTTACCCAAAGCAGTGATGGGCCTCTTCAATCCAGCCGTGAAGCCGGCTTCGCACCGGACTAAAAATTTATGCTGATAGGAACGACCAGACCGAGCAATACAGGTCATTCAAATCACGATAGCCGTTACATTGCCTGATTCTTTATTTACCATGCTCTCAATGAATAAACCGACCGCATTACTAATTAGCACCACATTGTTGGGGTTGCCAACGCTGTTGTGGGCAAACATCAAGGCCGAAGATATCCGCGCCACAATCAACGCGACGGGTGGCATTGTTCTGAAATCTACTGATGCAAACATCCATGCACAGACCGCCCTGAAGCAATTCTATTTACAACGTGAGTTCAGGCCCGCGTGGGCCAAGGGCAATGTACGTTCGAATATCCAGCCCATGCTGACAGCGATTGACCAGGCCAGTCAGCAGGGCCTGGAGCCTGACGATTATCACCGTCAGGCATTGAACCGTGCTGTCAGTAATAACGATGCCATGGCCATTGAGTTGCTGGCTACCGATGCTTACCTGACGCTAGCCGCACACATTATTGGCGGGCGACTGAACCCGGAAACCTTTGAACCCGATTGGACGGCAGCCAAACGAGAAAAAGACCTGGTCAAGCACTTGCAGACCGCACTCGACAAGAATGCGGTGACCAACAGCCTCAAGGAACTGGAACCCGACGCGCCCGCCTACCAGATACTCAAACAGGTTCTGGCCAGCTACCAGCAAGCCAGCCGTTCAGGGGGATGGGATCCGATCCCGGCGGGCAAGAGCATCAAGCCAGGCGAGTCTGATCCACGCGTGGTGTTACTGCGCAAAAGACTCAGGGCGACTGGTCTGCTGACCGATGATGCAGTCACAGCTGCGGAGCAATACGATCAGCAGCTGGAAGCTGCCGTACTCGCGTTTCAGAAACGCAGTGGCCTCGACGCAGACGGCGTGGTCGGCAACCTGACCTTGAGAAATCTCAACGTTTCGTCGCAGGAAAGAATCAACCAGATACGAGCCAATATGGAGCGCTGGCGATGGTTGCCAGAAAATCTCGGCGAACGTCATATTCGGGTCAATATTGCCGATTACCGCCTGGAGGCACGCGAAAAAGGCAAGGTCGAACGCATCCATGACATCATCGTTGGACGCACCTACAGAAAGACCCCTGTCTTTTCAGACCATATCGCCTATATCGTCTTTAACCCCTGGTGGGAAACGCCGCCCAGGCTGGCCCGACAGGACAAGTTGCCCCTGTTTCGCAACAATCCTGAAACCGTCAAGGAACTCGGCTTCGAAGTGTTGGACAAGTCGGGCAAGCCGGTTAGCCCCGACACCATTAACTGGGCAGCGTATGACACAAGCAATTTCCCTTATCGCCTTCGCCAGCGTCCAGGGCCGCTTAATGCCCTGGGCCAGGTCAAGATTATGTTTCCGAACAAACATAACGTGTACCTGCACGACACGCCGTCGAGGGAATTATTTCTCAAGTCCGAGCGTGCATTCTCATCGGGTTGTGTTCGGGTAGCCGATACCCTTGCGCTGGCCGAATGGCTGCTTAAAGACACCCCTGGCTGGTCACGCGAGCGAATCAATAACGTCACCAACAGCGGCAAGGAAGCCCGTGTCAATCTCAACCAGAAAGTACCGGTTCACATACTCTATTTCACGACGGTAACAGAGCCTGACCAGTCGATTCGCTTCGTCAACGATATCTATGACCGTGACCGGCGGCTTATTAGCGCCTTGACGCGACCCTAGTAGTTACCCAGACCTCGATACCGGCATGCCGGGCCGCTAGCGATTAAGCCCTGCTCTCGGTGAATCCAGTTGATTTATCAACGCCAATCCGGGTTTTACGCACATTAGCGAAAACCCGCAAATAACAGTTCGCCTAATAACCAAATGACCAATTAATAACCCTCAAATTCGAACTTTCCCTTCACCTTCTTGCATCTTTTTCCTACAAATCCGCTGGACAAAGCCAGTTAGTATCGGAAATCGGCGAACAGGAGGTTCCATGCACGTACTGGTCACCGGAGGATCCGGTTTCATAGGCTCACATCTGGTGGAGCATCACCTTAAAAAAGGTGACCAGGTGCATTCAGTGGATGACCTGAGTACGGGTTCCATCGATAACGCGGCCCTGTTCCACGGCAGTCCTGATTTCCTTTTTTCCGAAGCAGATATTCTCACCTGGCCGGGTCTGGAAAGAGCCGTTGCCTGGGCTGACCGTATCTACCACATGGCCGCTGTAGTCGGTGTTTACAGGGTACTGAAAAACCCGGTGCAGGTACTGGCCACCAATATCGCGGGTTGCGAACGTATTCTTCGAGCTGCTAAAGCGAGCAGTTGGAGTCCCAAGATCCTGATCGCATCAAGTTCCGAAGTTTATGGCAAAGGCACCGATGAATTTGATGAAGATGCACAGCTGACCATCGAGTCTTCCTCAAATCCACGCTGGAACTACGCCATTAGCAAACTGGCAGACGAGGTTTTTGGACTTTCCTACGCTAGAGAAAACAATGGCGTCAGGGTGGTCATTGCCCGCTTGTTCAACACGATAGGGCCACGACAATCAGGACGATACGGCATGGTTGTTCCGCGCTTTGTACAGCAAGCCATTGCCGGCGACCCCATTACCGTATTTGGTGACGGCTCCCAGTCACGCTGTTTCTGTGATGTACGCGACACCGTGGTGGCACTGGATCTATTGGCATCAGACAAGAGCAATAACGGAGAAATATTCAATGTCGGCAACCGCCAGGAAATCACCATAAAGGATCTGGCACAGCATATTAGAAAGCTGACAGGCAGCACATCCAAACTCGAATTCATCGCTTACGAACAGGCCTATGGCACCGATTTCGAAGATATTCATCGACGCTGCGCCAGCTTCAGCAAGTTGCGCCATACAACCGGTTTCAGGGCCATACACAAACTTGATGACACGATTCTGGACATCGTGGCGGAACAGCGCCTGAAACAGAACGTGACAAGCAGCTAGGTTCGACATGGCACAGGTTTCCTATTTCGTCATCAGCCCCAATGCCCTGGTCAGCGCCTACGGGTTGCTATATGGACCAGACAGGACGGTGGCAACCCCGGCTGAAGACTGGCACCAGGCCATTGTTGACGTCGTCATACCTGCACTGAATGAAGCAGACAACATCATTCCCTGCCTGGCATCCGTGCTGCGGCAGACATTTAAACCCAGACAAATCATCCTGATTGATGACGGAAGTTCAGACAACACCATAGAATTGGCCAAGCTCTTTGCAGAGTCCAACCAGATCAAGCTCATAGCTATTCAGCGCGACCATTCAATCGGCAAGACGCCCACGATCAAGCGCCAGTCCCGCGAATTCGATTCTGACGTGGAATTCATCCTTGATGGAGACACCATACTGGAGTCTGAGACTTATATAGAACGCACCGTTCAGGAGCTTTACCAGGGCGCGGGTATTGCATCTGCCTGCGGGACGATCCTGCCGCTGCGTTGGCGTGATCGTAAGCGGACCCTTGAATGGCCGACCATCAGGAAATTCGCGAAGCGCGAGCCGCGCATGGTGCACATGCCGCGCACGAATATGTTTCATCGGCTGTTGCGTGGTATCACCACGATGTACCGCGAAGCACTGTATATGTTTCTGCAGAAATTCGTTTACCTTGGCCAAATGGTGATGTTTGGCACGATCACCAACCCAGTTGGCTGTGCTGTTGCCTACAGGCGTAAGTTCGTCAAGGACCTGTTTGACAGGTACGAACCCATCTTCGGTGATGATCTGACCAACTCCGAGGATATTTTTATTGGTTTCGCCATGCTGGCAAAGGGCTACCGCAATATCCAGCTACAGGATGTGATTGCACGATCAGTCGAGCCGGAAGCCCAGGGGCTGCCTCGACAGGTCTATATGTGGTCTTCTTCATTCCTGCAGAGCTGCTATTACTTCGACTCGCTTCTGCGCAGCCCGTTCAAGGTATTCAAGCGTTACTGGCATGAACGCAAGGGTCGCAAGGAGCACCGTGAAAAGATCAGGCAAATGCGGAAGATTGACGAACCGTACCGCCAACCCTGGGGATATGACTACACGGATAAATATGGTCGTCCAATAGGCTGGACGTTATTCATGTCCGCCGTTGAAAAGGTATTTTTCCCAACCGCCCTATTGATCATGACCATTCTGCAACTGTGGGAACCGCTGGCGATTACCGTGGCAGTGGAAACCGCGATAGCCATTACAGTGCTGGTCATTGTTTCTAAAGGTCACCGGCTTGAGTTTTTCATCAAGGGGGTCTTGATCACACCGATACGCTATCTTTACATACTATTCGATTTATTGACCCTGATTCGCTTTAGCCTGGATATCTGGATTCGCGGAGACCGAAAATGGCGCAAATAGGCATTAAGGTTCTCCTGGCTACGGCCGCACTGACTTACCAGGCAATGGGCCTGGCGCAGACCGATCTACGCCAACAGGCCCTGGCAGCCGAAGGCGCGGGGCGTTGGCAGGACGCATTATCCCTTTATCAGCAACTGCTTTCGAAAAATCCTGAGCAGGCTGATCTATGGGTACGTGTTTCAGATATCAATGCAAAACTGGATTATGAAGGCCTGTCTTTATGGGCCTCAGTACAGGCAGCAAAAAACAATCCCCAGGACCCCAACCTGCATTTCCGCCTCTCGCAGGCATTCGGCATGAATAACCGACCTCTCGACGCGATCGACTCGATAGGCAAAGCGCTTGCCATTGATCCGAATAACGTCAGCTACCTTCACCACCAGGCGCAATTGGCATCGTGGGTCGGAAACGCGCAATTAGCTCACCAGACTTACAAGCAGCTTCTTGCCATTAACCAGCGGGATAAGATCGCGCTGCACGGAATGGCGCGCATACAATCCCGGGTAGGCAATCTTGATCGGGCAGCGCAAACCTACCAGACCTACAGGACGGCCTACCCGCAAGACAGCAGCATTTTGCTGGATTACGCCGACACCGAAATCTACCGCGGTGACTACAGTCACGCGTACCAGTTGCAGCAGATTTACTTTGATAAAAATGGCAGTGACCTGGCTTTCCGTAAGGCGCGTGCCAACTTGTATGCTCGCTCGGGAAGGCCGCGGCTGGCCCTTGAAATACTTAGTCCTCTTCTCAGAGATGCGCCAGACGACTATGACCTGAATCTCATTCGTACCCTGGCCTTGAATGAGTATCGCCAGAGAAAAACAGCCCTTCAATCGGTGGCCACACTGCAACAACTTGGCGCAACACGCCCTGAAACCGAGGGGGCAAGGCTTCAGGTAGAAACCCCACTGAGTGGATTTATTGGTGGTGGCGTTGCTTACCAGAGCGATAGTGATGAGATCAATATTTTGCATACCCGCCTGTTCGGGCAATACAGCGTAAACCCTGACCTGCTCATCAGCGGTGGTGTTGCCCGCAGGCAGCTTGATGCCCAGAAGGGTACCGGGCTGGAGCCAATCAAAGGCGGAAAATCCATCAATCTTGATGAAGCCTGGGTTTCTGGTCGTTACCAGGTACATCCCTATTTCTCTGCCGGCCTGGGCATTGGTATAGCCGACGGTCGCGGGCAAAACACAACCACCTATGACTTCGATCTAGACTACTGGCTGCACGACGAATTAATACTGGGTTACCGTTCCCACAAGGACGTCGTCGCTGTTTCTCCGCGTGCCGTTGAGGTCTTTGTCCCCCGGAATAATCACCGGATCACCGCAAGTTGGTCGCCCAGCTACAACAGCCATGTAGATACTGAACTGCTCTACTCGGATTACGATGATGGGAACGACTTAACGCAGCTGACAGTGTCCCCTCGCTGGGCCTACCTGCGAACCGGTAAACACAACCTGGATATTGGTCTGACTGCCCAGTGGTTCAGTTTCAGCAAAAACCTGAACAACGGATACTACGATCCTGAAGACTACCGACGCCTCTGGGCAGTCGCATATTATTATCGCAAGCTCAGTGATAATGATGGTCTGGGCATCGTTGTTGGCCTGGGTCCCGAACGTGATGTGGAACTTGAAAAGAACTACGAGTTAGGCGGCAACCTCAGAATTGAAGGCACATTCGGCATCTATCGTGACTGGCAACTGAAGACCTGGGCCGGGATAGGTGGTCGTTTCAGCGATAGCGATACTGGAGCCGGGTCGGCATCGGGTCGTTTGAAGCCTTACCGCAGTTACGGTCTTGGGTTGGAACTGATCAGGCGCTTCTAGACTGTGGTGACGTTACGATTAACCTGTTAAGACGACGGCAGGCCAATCTGGCCGACGCTTATATCACCGTCGTCGGCCACCCATCAGGCCACCCAGCAAACCCCTTAAAATCTGGCGCCCCAACTGACTGCCTACTGTCCTAGCCGTCTGCTTGGCCATCGTCTGCGCTAACCCCTGACGACGTTTCGTGCCCCACATCAATTCACTCATGGCGCTGCGTTCTTCAGGCTGTTCCGGCACTGCCTGCTTACCCTTCTGCGCCGGTTCCGGTAAAGCTTTATCTGCCCTTGCCTTCAAGATTTCGTGGGCCGACTCCCTGTTGACGGGCTGATCGTACTTGGCACCCACGGGACTGCGTGATCGCACCGTGGCCCGTTCTTCATCGGTGATCGCGCCCATTCGGCACCGTGGTGGACAGATCAGTGTTCTTTCCACAGCGGTTGGCACGCCCTTGTCGGCCAGCGTTGAAACCAGTGCCTCGCCCACACCCATCTCAGAGATGACCTCCGCCACATCCAGTTTTGGGTTATCAACGAACGATTGCGCTGCGGTACGAACAGCCTTCTGATCGCGTGGCGTATAGGCCCGCAACGCATGTTGAATTCGGTTGCCCAACTGCCCAAGAATCTCGTTGGGCACATCGTCCGGAAACTGCGAGCAGAAGTAAACACCGACGCCCTTGGAGCGAATAATACGTACCACCTGCTCCACGCGTTGACGCAATGCCGGAGGCGCATCATCAAAGAGCAAGTGCGCCTCATCAAAGACCATCACCAGCTTTGGCCGATCCAGATCGCCGACTTCAGGTAGTGATTCGAACAACTCTGAGAGCAGCCACAATAAAAAACTGGAATACAGCCGTGGCTTCAGGATGAGTTGGTCAGCGGCGAGAATATTAATAATGCCCTTGCCGCTGAGGTCAGTTCGCAGCAGATCATTTAATTCCAGTGCGGGCTCGCCAAAGAATGCTTCCCCACCCTCACGCTCCAGCCTCAGCAGTGATCGCTGAATGGCGCCAATGGATTGAGAGCTCACCAGGCCATACTCACCGGATACTTCCTTGCGGTTTTCTACCACAAAGCCAAGCAGTGCCCGCAGGTCATCCAGGTCCAGCAGCAGCAGCCCCTGGTCATCGGCAAGCTTGAATACTATTTCAAGTACACCCGTTTGCGTTTCATTAAGTTCAAGAATGCGGCCCAGTAAAGTAGGACCGATCTCACTGATTGTTGTCCTGACCGGGTGACCGGATTTGCCATAGATATCCCAGAACACCACGGGACTTGGCTCAGGATAGTAGCCTTCCATACCCAGTTTATTGGCACGCTCTGTTAGCTTTTCAGAAGACTTGCCAGCCATAGAAAGACCTGACACATCGCCTTTTACATCCGCAATAAAGACAGGTACGCCCAGCCTGGAAAATCCTTCGGCCAGTACCATCAGTGTCACCGTCTTACCGGTACCGGTTGCACCTGCAATGAGCCCATGGCGATTACCGTATTTGGCCAGCAGGTTGACGCTGGATTCGCCCTTACCGATCAGAATCTGGCTCATGGCCACTCTCCCCATTATCAAGTCCTCCAGGTTAGCTACAGCCGCGCAGGAGCAACTCAGTATTCACTTATAGTCACATGTTTACCATAGATAAACAGGCTCATGTTAAGCATGCCTACAAGACTGTTTCCAGCAGCCGCGTTCGCAGACATAAAAAACCAGGCAGCACCTAAGTACTGCCTGGCATCCGGGTTCTGAATTCGGGCTAGTGCCGAACCATGCGAGGCAGTCCCTTGGCTTGGGCAATCCACTTTTCAACCTGGGATAATGCCGGCAACTTACGTACAAGCTTTTTCTTCTTGTTGACCTCAACCATTTTGGCCAGAAGATTCTCGGCGTTCCGCTGGGCCAACTCCGGCACCGAGTCAACGCCCGCATTTTCCAGCATGTCAGCATACTGCGTGCTGACGCCCTTGATTCTGGAAAGGTCGGCCCGGTTGACCCACTCAAGCAACAGCTTCTCACTCACATGGGAGATTTCGGCAAGCACCTTTCTTCCCTTCTTGTCGCCGCCCTTGGCCAAAAGGTTTTCCAGGCTGGTGACGCCGGCTGCTTTCAGCTTGTTGGAATAAGTTTGTCCTATACCCTCTACACTGGATAATCTAGTCATAATATTGCTCCTTGGTTTTACGGGGGATGCCCCCCTTGAATGGCACCCCAACACCGCTCAAGAAGTATAGTAGGTCCCTGCAGAAACACATTTCAAAAAATGCCATCCACGTGTATTTCTTCTTACTTCTTAGTGAGATACTGAGGTTTTGTTTAAAATTAAACTTAAAATAAGAGTGCTTAATCTGCTTGAGTGTCGGCCTTAATAAAGTCAGCAATACGGCAGACTTCCTGTAAGGATTTTCATACAAATCCGGCCTTATAAAAATGTGCTGTTTGGCGACCGCCGTCGGCCACAATCACGGGCTATTTCTCATCGCCCAGGCAGCAACTCCGGCCATTCAAGATGGCCTTGGATTGCTGGTATGGATGAAAACCGCCCTCCCTCTAGGAAGGGCCGGCCTTGGTTAAAAGGCCTTTAGCACTTTTCTGAAGCTAGCTTAATCGCCCGCATCACCAAAAGCAGAGCCCTCCGTGTGGGCGGTGCTGTGGCCACTGCGCTGGCCGCTGATGGCATAGCTCTGGTCCAGCTGCCCGATGGCATCGGCCACATCCTGGGCCTCGGCACTGACCGCGTTACGCACAACTTCGGTCTGATCAGCTTGATCCGGCATCGCTTGCACCCGGGAACCCTGTTGAGTGCCATTGCTGCTCGGGGCATCTTTACGATCCCCAAAGCTCGACCCCTCGACCCGGGCACTGTGATGGCCGCTTCGCAGTCCACGATAAAGATAACTCTGATCCAGTTTCCCGATGGCATTCGCCACATCCTGCGCTTCTGCCTTTATGGCTTCATCCGCTGCAAAAGATGGCGTCACGAACAGCATCAAGAGAAGACTGGCCCAGGCCACAGCCGGACGACAGCGAATCACCCCGTTCTTAACGGGATTGCGGGCATGTACTAAATTGTGAATATCCATATTCATCGTTCCTTTTAAGTAAAAATCAAAGGCGTTACTGTCGTGACGCCAGTTCTAAAAATAAGCCATGCGGCATGCGCAGCTGATCACGGTAAAACTCCTTCAACACCATCCGGGGGCGTCGAGATCCAGCTGTCTTCCGACATGTTTGCTGGCAGGTTCACCTGGAAGGGCGCAACGAAACCATCCAGTGCATTGCTGAGTGGGTCGTTGGGATCCATGACCTCTTCTGCTGCCACGGTTACCAGGTTGCCCCAATCGGTTTCCGTGGTGACCTCACCCGGGGGTTCTGTGACAGGCACGCCGCAAAGCAACTCCCCGCTGTATGGTGCCAGCGCTCTTTCAACCTGGCTTGTGAACTTGGTCTGGTCTGCCAGCGCAGCCGTCAACAAGTTGTAGACCACCGCATTCGGGATATTGCCATCGTCTATCAGGGTGCCAGGGCTGGGACAACAAACGGTACCCACCGTCACCACGGGTACCGTCATGGCATTTGGCAGCCCGGTAATTGCATCGTTATAGGCCGCATCAATCTCGGTTGTATACAAAGCCAGCACATCACCCTGGTCAACATACCCATCTGGGCAGGAGCACAGGCCCAGCCCCGCATCGACCAGGCAGCTGGTATCGGCCGGTGTTGTTGTCGTGGTGGTTGTGCCACCGCCTGTCGTTGTGGTGGTCGTCGTCGCCGAACGCGCCTCGCAGGGGCTCCCCGTGACAACCTTCTGCGACAAATAGCGTGAACGGATATTCTCCGGTGCGATGGGGCAGGCTGCGGCCGTGGAGCGGTACAAATAACCTTTAATACCGTCAGGTGAACGGCCAACTGCGTAGGTCGGTCCCCCCTGTAATCCATAAAGATAACCAACGGCGCCGGTATTGTTCAGGCCGCTGAGGCCCGTGTTGTCCGCCGCCTCATCGCTGGGTGCCTTGATACAGGCCGTGCCGGTGCAATTGGCGCCGTCGTAGTAGACCGGTTCACGGCTGGTGAACCGATCATCCCTCACGCCCAGCAAGGCCCGGTAATTACGATGCAAGGGGTCAGGTGCCAACGGCGGAACAGTGCGATCCACATAGGGCAATAATGGGGCTTCATGTTCATCGAACCCAACCGCCTTGCCCAACGCCCTGCCAGTGGCATCGTAAACGGTTATATCCTGAGACTGCTGATGGGCCATGCGCTTGATCAGGGCATCGCGTATCGAAACCAGCCCCGCGAGTGACCCGATGACCAGGATCGTCGTGATCAGGATCAGCTCAATGGTAATAATAAAGCCACCCTGGTATCGCCCGGTCTTGAGCATGCCCGGTCCTGGCTCAGGCGGGACGCAAGTGTTCAAAAGAGTTCTCCAATCATTTTAAGTACGTCAGACATTTGCAGTACTGCCGGAAACAGCACCAGGACCAGGAATACAGGGAAACAAATCAATAGCATCGGCAGCATCGCTTCCATGGAGCGACGATTCACCAGTTCCGTTGCCATCTGGCTCTGGCGCGCCTTGAGCAAATCTGCCTGACCTCGCAGTGTCTCAGTAATCGGGGAACCGGCCCGGAAACCAACACTAATCACTGAGGCAAGCTGCTTCACTGCAAGCACGCCGGTTCGCTTGGCCAGCATCGCAAAGGCCGTGTCCCGGTCCCGTCCGGCCTCAATTTCCCGGGTCAGCAATTCGACTTCTTCAGCCAGTGGGTTGGTGGGCGTCAGCCCATAGGCAGCGGCCTGCCGAAAGGCTTGCGTAAGGTTCATGCCGGTTTGCAGATAGACCACCATCAGGTTAATGAAAAAACTGAGTGACCCTGAAATATCGCTACGCCGTTTGCGGCGACGTGCCAGTAGCCATAGCTCGGGAATGAAGAACCCGCCCAGCGCCGACAATACGACCATCCAAATGGGCAGTTGCCCTAATACCAGTTCAACGGCAATTAGAGGCATAACCAGGGCCAGCATTAACTTGGCCGTCCAGTAAAGCAGTCGTACCTGGTCGGGGCGGTAACCACATTGCCGAATGAGGGTGGCTGGATAGATTCGCAGGCCTTCAGGGCTGTCATCGGTCGGAAGCGTTTCCTGCTCGTCCAGATCGGGCTGACCAATCCCCGTGGTTTCTGCCATATACAGCACATAGCCCAGCACCAAAAGCAGGATCAGGGCGACCAGATCAATCCACCAGTTATCAATCACAGGCTCACCCTCAGTACCCGGCGCAGCCAGATGAACCCGATCGCCTGCAGAAAAATCGCCCCTACTAGGTAGCTTGGCCCTTGCGGATGTGAAATCAGGGTCTGCAACCAGTCCGGCTGCCGCCACATAAACAGGGGGATCAGCAGATAAGGCAGAAAACCGGAAAACAGCCCTGCGTAACGGGCGCCGGATAGCTGACCCTCGATTTGCAATCGCAGCTTTACGCGATCCCTTATCAGCCCGCTGACGGATTCAAGCAAGGCAGAAAAATCGCTTCCCGAATGCCATTTGGCAACCAGCGCCTGTGTAAAAAGTCGAACACCCTCACTCCGGTATCGGTTATTGATACGTTGCACCGATTGTTCAACTGACAAGCCCAGATCCAGTCGTTTGACCATCTCCTGTAATTCTTGCCGCACCGCCTTCTCCGACGATTCGGCAGCCGCCTGCAAGGCCTGCCTTGCCGGCAATCCTCCTCGCAAGGCGGCATTAATCAAGTCCATGGCATCCAGCAAGCGGGTTTCGAAACGACGTGTACGCCACCCGATCATATCCGAGAGTAATAATAGGCCCAGGGCTACCACCCCGGCGGTCGCTATACCGGCCAGACCAAACGCGCCAGGAATAAATTCGAGTAACGATAGAAAGACCAGGACTGCCAGCAACAGCACGCCGATCACAAACAACCAGGGTTCAACGGGCAGGCCCAACTGAAACACAAAACGTTCCAGGCGACCGGCCTCGGGGACCTCGCTGGCCTGCTCTTCTTCCTCAAACAGATCCGGAGAAGCATCCGCCTGGGATGCCAGGTGCCAGCTTCGCCAGCCTGCGTAAGCTGCCAGCAAGAGAAATGCGGCTAATAAGGCAAGTTCAAGCATGACTCACCTTAAGCTGTGTTACCGAGTCTGGAATCTCATAACCGAGTTGTTTTGCTCGTTCGATGAACCGAATGGGTGTGCCTGTAAAGTGGTGCTCGCCCTGTACGCGACCCGACTCATCGGTGCCAGTAGCCTGGAAGCGATACAGCTCTGCCGTTTCCAGGCGGTCGGCTTCATTGAGTACTTCGCAAATACTGACGACACGACGACTGCCATCTCTGAACCGCATCACCTGCACAATCAACTGGATAGCCGACCCGATCATCTCGCGGATGGATTCGCGAGGCAGGCCAGCATCACCCATGTGGGCCAATGCCTCTAAGCGACGAAGCACATCTTTAGGACTGTTGGCATGTACTGTCGTGAGACTGCCATCATGACCAACATTCATGGCCTGCAACATATCCATGACTTCTTCGCCTCGTACCTCACCAACGATAATACGGTCTGCCCGCATGCGTAATGCGTTACGCACCAGATCTCTAAGACCGATACCACCTCGCCCTTCGGTATTCGTTGGACGGGACTCAAGCGGAATGACATGTGCATGAGCCAGCTTCAGTTCGGCGGTTTCCTCAACAGTGACCACACGTTCATTCTCAGGAATAAAGCCGGAAATCACATTCAGCAAGGTCGTTTTGCCTGCAGCAGCACTACCTGCAATAACGACATTTTGTCCCGTACTGACGGCCAGCTTAAGCAAATCCAGCATGGGCGCACTGAGAACGCCCTGCCCGACCAGTTCATCGGCGGTAACCGGCTTTTCCCTGAAACGACGGATAGAAACAACGGCACCCAGTGCGCATAAGGGTGGGATAATGGCATGCAGGCGGCTGCCATCGGGCAGCTTGGCATCGACCATCGGTGTGCCCGCGTCCAGGTGTCGACCCTGTGCGGAAACGATCCGGTCCAGAAAGCGCCGCAAATGCGCGTCGTCATCGAACTGGATATCGGTACGTTCTAGCTTGCCCCGACGATCTGTCCAGACTTCGTCAGGGCCATTGACCAGAATGTCTGAAACCTCTGGATCGATCATCAGCGAGGCCAGCGGACCCATACCACTTAATTCTTCGAGGATTTCCCGCTCAAGCTGCTTGTGCTGGCTTTTGGATATCTTGGCGTTAGAAGTGGATTTCAGTTCCTCAACGATATCGGAGATACGCTCACGTACTTCGTTGGTATCGGATAGCGCCTCTACACCATCGTCCTCAATTGAGGCAATAAGTCTCTTGTGTACCAGCTTTCGCAAGCGCCGAACGTAGTCTGGTTTGAGTGCAACTTCTTGACTGCCTGATGCCCGCCAATTCATTTTGGGATCCTCGCTCTACTGCATGTAGAGAGTGCCTAGATTATTGTCTGACGTAAACAGTGGTTCGACTCAGTCCGGCCACGACTTCCACGGCACGACTGGCCTTTGCGGGAGTGACAGAGACAGCCTTGCCGGATGCCACATCGTGTGCGCTGTGCAAAACAATCGAAACCGTTTCTGCCGAGCCGATATGAGCCAGCGGATAGACGTGCGAGGGGTCCACTGCCAATACCAGGGTCGTCGCACCACTTGCC
>JBFKKS010000019.1:0-19940 GCA_041630955.1 Nevskiales bacterium | reverse complement strand
GTCGTCGAGGTGAGATAATGCCCCCCGTCCAGCCACATGAAGCGACCACCGCGTACCGCCTCCATAAAGGCCGGTAACAAGGTGCTGTCGTCCTTACCCCAGATCATGCGTGGTCTCACCACCACTGTTCTCAGATTGGCATCATTGGCAGCCAGCGCGGCGGCCTCCGCCAACCCCTTGGTAAGAGGATAACGTGGCAAGGGTTTGGCGGGTCTCGGCCTGGACTCGTCAAGCTTGACCATCGGCCCACCATCGGCCATCACTGCCTCTGTACTGATATGCACGAGTGTCTTGACCCCCGCAGAGCGGGCGGCTTCGATCACATTCTGCGTACCGGTCACATTGAAACGATGGAAGTCTTTCGGGTCACCCCATTCTGCCGCCAGCGCAGCGGCATGAATCACAACGTCGCAACCCTGCATGCCTTCACGCATGGCGGCAACGTCTTCCAGGTCCCCGTGTGCGGCCAGCGCACCGAGTTCCTCGACGATCAGGCTCGCCCTGGGGGAACGCGACAGGGCAACGACATCATCGTTACGCGCGACCAGTGCACGTATCAGATTGCGACCGACGAATCCCGAACCACCGGTAACAAAAATACGTGCCAATGCGCTGCCTGGTTCAGTGAAGAATCAGGACGACTTTTCGTCTTCTTTCTTGTAGTCGCCGATCACGCCCTTGGCAGGACAGACCTTGAAAATGGGGCATTGCTTGCAGCTGGCAGCCAGTGCGATAGGACATAACGTCATGACTCTTTCTCCCAAAAGCGCGGATATTCCGCTCGCTCAGTATAGCCTGTTAAGGCTAAGACATAAGTCCGGCATGTCGCGCATAAGCCTCAAAGCATTCACGAGAGGTCTTTTCGGGGACATAGCCAAACTCCGTCTTCAGGCGCCGATTCGATAATACCGGCCGGTAGCGGATGAAATCGAGCTGTTCCGGTCCGTATTGCGAAAGCCCAAGCCGGTTGGCAACTCCCAGCGCCACACGCATCAGCCCGGCTGGCAGGGTGACGAACGGCTTGCCAATCAGGCCCGCCATTTCCCGCAGGCTGAGCGTGCCATCGCCTGCCAGGTTATAGACGCCAGTCTTGGCGGAAGTAATGCCCTCGATCAGGCAACGGCAGACATCCTCATCCCATATGATGGTAAAGGGCGACTCGGCGCCCCGGATGCCGATCATCGCAGGCTTGGTAAACAAGTTGGTTATCTGATTATCGCAACCAAGGCCGAGGACAAAACCGGGACGAAACAGCAGTTGGGCAAGCTCAGGATGGCGCTTGCGATAGTCCGCTAACAGGGCCTCGATCTGGCGTTTGTGATCAGAATAGGCAAACTCGACATTTCCGCGCAGGGCGTCGTTCTCGTCCAGCGGCACTGGATTATCAGCATGGTAGCCATATGATGCTGCACTGGTGGTGACGATGAATTTTTTCACGCCTGCAGCCAGACTGGCATCCAGCATGTTCCGCGTACCGTCGACATCGATGTCGCGCATCGTGGCCCGGTCCATGCCCGGCCCCGGGGTCACGACCGAGGCCAGATGCACAACGGTATCAATATCGTAGTCACGCATCAGTTCGACGGCCTTTGGGTCTCGTACGTCCAGTTCCGCGAAATGCAGATTGGCAGCCGCCGGTAGCACCAGGGGCCTGCGCGCCGTGGCCAGGACCTCGATCTCAGGATGGGATGCGGCCAACATTTGCACCAGGCGTCCACCAATGAAGCCACCGGCGCCTGTAATCAGCACGCGATGCGCTGTCTCACTCATGCTGGTCTCCCGTAAGCACGATTTCGCATGCATTGTACGGCGTTAAAGCGACGTGCTTAAATGCCCGGCTTATGGACGCTATCGCGCAGATCAATCTCAACTTTGACCCAGCGGCCCTGCAGTTGCTGAATCTCATCATTGCCCTGGTGGTATTCGGTGTGGCGCTTGACCTCAAGGTTGATGACTTTAAACGGGTGCTGGCATCGCCGCGCGCGCCTTTGATTGGCCTGAGTTCTCAGTTTTTTGTCATGCCGGCCTTTGCCTCGCTGATATTGCTGGTCCTGCAGCCTCATCCGAGTATCGCTCTGGGCATTCTGCTGGTGGCCGCCTGTCCGGGCGGAAATGTGTCCAACTTTTTTACCTCACTGGCCCGCGGTAACGCCGCATTGTCAGTGAGCATGTCTGCCATTTCCACGCTTGCTTCAATCGTCATGACACCATTCAACTTCCTGTTCTGGGGCGGTTTAAACCCGGACACGGCGGATCTGATACGTGATATCGAAGTTGCACCGACACAGATATTCTTTACCGTACTGACCATCCTCATCATTCCAACCATACTGGGCATGGCCACCGCTTTGTGGCGCCCCGCCCTGGCAGCACGCCTGCATAAGCCCATGCGTATCCTGTCAATCATGGTCATGATCGGCTTCGTTATCATCGCCTTTGCGGCCAACTGGCAAAATTTCCTTGCACATATCGGGCTGGCCTTCTGGGTCGTGCTGATAGTCAACGGAGCAGGCCTGATACTGGGTTATGGCCTGGGCTTTGTTACGGGTCTGTCACGTGCTGATTGCAAGGCCGTCGCCTTTGAGACCGGTATCCAGAACACGGCCTTCGGCCTGCTGTTGATATTCAATTTTTTCGGGGGACAGGGGGGCATGGCCCTGATCGCGGCCTGGTGGGGCGTGTGGCACCTTATATCTGGCCTTTCTATATCACTTTTTTGGGCACGAAAGGCACGCGGAATGGAATTGGCCGCAGCATGAAATCACGCACCCAGCCTCAACGGATCTTTATCACCGGGGCTGCGTCCGGAATGGGGCGCGCTCTGGCCCAGTATTATCTCAAGCAGGGCGCTGCAGTAGGCACATGCTCCCTGGAGCCATTGGAATCGCTGGAGGAACTGCCCGATGGCTTGGACTACAGCCAGGCAGATGTCACGGATGCGGGAGCTACTGCAGCGGCAGTTCAGGCCTTCTCAAAGCGTGTTGGCGGTTTGGACCTGATGATCGCCAATGCCGGCATATCGATGCCCAAGGCCGCACTGCCCGACTTCGACCGAGGCCGGGCAGTCTTGGATGTGAATATACTCGGCGTCGTGAATGCCTTTGAACCAGCGATCCAGATCATGGTCAGGCAAGGTCATGGGCAACTGGTGGCACTTGGTTCGATATCCGGTATCACTGGTATGCCGGGCATGGCGTTCTACGGCGCTTCCAAGGCGGCGGTCATGCACTTCTGCGAAACACTTTCGATTGATCTGAAGGAACTGGGTATTGATGTGAGCGTGGTTGCGCCAGGTTTTGTCGCCACACCCCTTACTGCCGACAACCCGCACAATATGCCGTTTATGCTCACTACCGAACAGGCCGTCAACCGGATTATCCGTACGATTGAGCGACGCCGCCTGCGAGCCGTATTCCCCTGGCCGATGGCCATGCTGGCCAGCATTCTGTATCACTTACCCCGCAGCCTGTACGTGCGCCTGATGCGCCTCGACCTGATTGGTTTACGCGAACAACCTAGCCCACCCGATTACTGAAATGTCCCATCCTGTTGACGCAGTTACTGCGGTCTTTACCTGCGGCGAGCAGGGGTTTATTACCGTGCGGAACCCGGCCATGCCTGCCTTCCCAGGCTATCACGCCTTTCCCGGCGGCAAGGTCGATTCGACGGATTCAGACGCCCCCATGCAATACCGCTGGTTACGAGACCACGAACCCCGGCTCATGCACGCCTTGTGCCGGGAACTCGATGAAGAAGTCGGCTTCGATCTACCGGCTGCGATTGAGGCCGGACTGGTAAAGGGCATCTGGAAAATCGGTGTGGCAGTTACGCCCACCTTCGAACCCCGCAGGTTCGATACCCGTTTCTACCGCATCGAACTCGCCGAACCGGTGGCGTTTGAGGTGGATACCCGGGAAACCGAGCACGGTGAGTGGGCACCCTGGGCTACGCTGGAAGCGCGCTACGAGAACGGAGAAATTCTCGCCGTGCCACCGACGGTTATCGTTATAAGGAGTTTTGCTGCCAACCCTGACACCCGGGAACTGGCCGACTTTCAGTTCAACTTTGACTCGGAACACTTGCTGCCCTGCATTGAAGCCCTGCGCGGGGTACGCATGATTCCCGTGCCATCGCACACCATCCCTCCGGCCGTTGCAACCAACTGCTACATCATCGGCGACCCGGATGCACCACGTTATCTGGTTGACCCCTCGCCCAAGGATGAAGCCACGCTGGAGCGTCTGTGTAACACCGCGGACCGCTTCGGTTTTGATGCCATTTTCTTGACGCATCACCACCCAGACCATCGCCAATATGCCGACCACATAGCGCGGCGATACAAGCTGCCCATCCACCTTAGCCAGGACTCTTATGAGCGCATTCACAGCAAATCCGGCGGGCGCTTTTTTGAGGGACTGGAAACCGTAATTCGAGGCGAGGGAGAAGTGCTGACCCAATGGCTGGGGCGCGACGTGGAGATTCTCGCGGTACCGGGCCACGATGAAGGCCAGCTGGCACTGATGCCCTCTGACCGGGCCTGGTGCATTGTCAGCGACCTGTTCCAGGGTATAGGCACGGTTGTCATTGCCAAGCCCGAAGGCAATATGCGCAAGTATCTGGATACCCTTCAACGCGTCATCGACCTAGACCCTCGGGTCATTTATCCATCTCATGGCATGGGCATGGGTACGACCTACCGCCTGCAGGTCACGCTGGCGCACCGACAACTACGCGAACAGCAGATTCTAGAACTTCACCGTCAGGGAAAGTCACAAAAGGAAATGCTGGAAACTGTTTACGAAGGCCTCGACCCGCGACTGGCCCCGCTTGCGCTATGCAACATAGAGAGTCACCTGGACAAGTTGCGTGAAGAAAGCGCTATCAAGTAGTTTCGTTTTAATCCTGGCTGGCCTGGCGATCACGGCCGGCTTCATCGGGTGCCAATCCATGCCACATTACAAAGCCGACAAGCCGCACCACACTCCCAGAGGCTTTAGAAATAATTATCCCCATGAACGTCGTGACTGGGGAGATGTCGCCAGTTGGCTCATCAAGGACTACCGGCCCGACCCGCGCAAGTACGTATTTCCGATGGCCTCAAATGACCCGCCATGGCTCAAAGCCAATACCAGCGATCCAACACTGACCTGGATAGGCCATGCGACTTTTCTGCTGCAAATTAACGGCAGTAATATTCTGACCGATCCGCATCTGACCGAGCGCGCATCCCCGCTACCCTTCGGCCCGCCTGCCCGCTGGGTTAAGCCCGGCCTGGACTTCGAGGATTTACCGCATATTGATGCAGTAGTGATATCGCATAACCATTACGACCACCTCGATCTGGCTACCGTCAAAAAACTCGCAAAACAGCCAGGCGGTGCGCCGCAATACCTCGTGCCACTGGGCATTCAGCAGTGGCTGGCAGACCAGGGTATTAATCGCGCAGAAGAACTGGACTGGTGGGATCAAACCAGCGCAGTGGGGCTCAAATTCCATTTCGTTCCGGCCCAGCACTTCAGTTCCCGAAACGGGGCCGATCGCAATAAGACGCTCTGGGGAGGCTGGATCATCGAAGCACCGAATTTCCGCTTCTATTTTGCGGGTGATACGGGCTATTCCCGCGATTTTGCCGATATTGGTGCGCGTTTCGACAGCATAGATCTGGCAGCGATCCCGATTGGCGCCTATGACCCACGTTCGGTTATGGGCTTCATGCATGTCAATCCAGAAGAAGCCGTCAGAATCCATCAGGATGTAGGCGCCAGACGCTCAGTAGGCATGCATTGGGGGACCTTCCGCCTCACTGTAGAACCCATGGATGAACCCCCGCAGCGACTGGCAAAAGCAGCCGCTCAGGCCGGCCTGGAAAAGGATGAATTCTTCGTCATGCAGCATGGCGAAACCCGTCGCCTGGATGATTTTTTGGGCCCCAACTAAAAAGCTCTCGCATCATTCTGCAATTAAACAGTTTTTTATTTTGCGGAACTTCGTTAAAGTGTGTTAACTCTTAGGTATACAAGAGGCGCGAATGGGGGAGGCCAGACGCGAAAGTCATTCACTCATGGGCAATGCCCAAAGGGTAATAACGATGAATCAGCAAACAAACAACCGTCAGCGCCCACTGTGGGTTCTGATATCCACACTGGCCCTGTTACTCAGTGCTCCGCAGGCTATGGCCAAGGTATCGCAAGCTGAGGCCGATAAGCTAAAGAACGGTGAACTCACACCGTCTGGCGCTAATCCCAAAGCGAATGCCGATGGCAGCATCGTCGCGTGGGAGGGTGGTATCACCAAACCGCCTGCGGGCTACCCCGGCGCACCGGAGGCACGTTTCCCGAACATCTTCCCGGATGACAAGGCTACGTTCACCATTACTGGCGCCAATGTAGAGGAATACAAGGACAAACTGACCGTTGGTCAGATTGCCATGCTCAAAAAGTATGACACCTACAAGATGCCGGTCTATAAGTCGCGTCGCACCTTTGCCAACCCCCAGTGGGTGTACGACTGGAACTACAAGAATGCGCTCAATGCCGTAGTGACCAACGAAGGCAATGGCTTTACCGGAGCGGCTGTCGGCATTCCCTTCCCGATTCCCAAGGAAGGCGTGGAACCGATCTGGAATCACAAGGCCCGTTTCCGTGGCGAGAGTGTGCGTCGCTGGAACAACCAGGCCGCGGTTACCACAAGCGGTGACTTCAACCTGGCGACCCTGCAGGAAGACGTCCTGTTCCACTACAACCAGAAGGACATGACACCCGACAAGGTCAGCAACATGTTGCTGTACTTCATGCAGGTACGCCATGCACCTTCCCGTCTGCGTGGTGAGGTGCTGCTGGTTCACGAGATTCTGGATCAGGTGAAAGAAGAACGCCGCGCCTGGCTGTACAACCCGGGCCAGCGCCGTGTGCGTCGCGCACCGAACGTTGGTCATGACAACCCGGGTACGGGTGCCGACGGCCTGCGCACCAATGACCAGACAGACACCTTCAATGGCTCGCTGGAACGCTACACCTGGAAATTGATCGGCAAGAAAGAGATTTACGCCCCTTACAACAGCTACGAAATCCATCAGGACAAGTACAAGTATGCGGATCTGGTACAGCCCAAACACATGAATCAGGACGTAACCCGTTATGAACTGCATCGTGTGTGGGTCGTGGATTCGAACATCAAGGAAGGCACCTCGCACATCTATGGCCGCCGCACCTACTACATCGATGAGGACTCCTGGCAAATGGTCGCCGTGGACGTCTACGACAAGCGTGGCGAACTGTGGCGGTACCAGGAAGCCCACACCATGCAGATCGCCGATCCAAAATCCGGTATCTATGCGATGGCACCTGTTCTGGAAACCGTGAATGACCTGCAGGCCACACGCTACCTGTTACAGGCCATGAACAACGAGCATGAAGAAACACATGAACTGGACTTCGGTGAAAACTACTTCACCACCGGTAACATGAAGAAACTGGCTCCCAAGTAGGTTTCTGCCAGACTGTAAAAAGGCCCCGCTTGCGGGGCCTTTTCTTTTGCCTGCATTAAAAATTGCTGCCCTGGCTGGCTGCGCATCAATTCAAGACTGTTGCCTTAGCAGCCTGTATGGCCGGCATATCACATGCTCTTGGCCAGACCGGAAAAGGCCGTTGATGCGCCCCCTAACGCCCAGCCGCCGTCGACCGGTAAAACCACACCACTGATATATGAGGCGGATGGAGAGGCCAGAAACAAGGCCGCGTTCGCAATATCCGTCACCGCACCCATGCGGCCGAGTGGCACGGTGTCGACCACCCCGGCCTTGATCTCTGCGCTCGGCGCCAGGCGTCGCATACCCTCTGTGCCATCAATCGGGCCCGGTGAAATGGAATTCACACGTACGCCGGCACCTCCCCACTCAAGGGCCAGCACCCTGGTCAGCATGTCAACGCCCGCCTTGGCAGCGCAGACATGGGCTTGCAGCGCCATGGGAAGAAATGCCTGGGGGGCTGATATATTGATCACCGAGCAGCCCGGCTTACGCAGCATGGGATAGGCAGCACGCAACACATGAAAGCTGCCACGCAGGTCGATATCGACCACGGCCTGAAAGCCATTGGGCGAAATACCCAAAGCAGGAGCCGGAAAATTTCCCGCCGCGCCGGATACCAGCACATCGAAATCGCCCCACTCTTCATGCACTTCCTTGAGCGCACACTCAATAGCCGGATAGTCGCGTACATCCGCTGCATAACCCATTACCTCGATCCCATACGCACGCAGGCAATCCAGCGCGGCTTCAACCTTGTCGTGGGAACGACTCAAAACGGCCACGCGCGCACCCGCAGCGGCAAAGCCTTCAGCGATGCCGAGGTTTATCCCACTGGTACCACCCGCTACGAAAACGGTTTTACCACTGAAATCGAATACTGCGCTCATTGTGATTACCCCTGTCGATACCGATACATGAATGTAGCATGCTCGCCTGCGTTACTGACCCAGGACAGTAATACCGAATCTGCGCATCAACTGTACTGTTTCCAATAGCGGCAGCCCCACCACGGCGCTGTAACTGCCCTGCAAATATGAAACAAAAATGCCGCCCAGCCCCTGGATCGCATAACCACCGGCCTTGTCCGATGGTTCACCGGTTGCCCAGTAGGCCTCTGCTTCGGCCGGACTGATGACCCGCATATTTACACTACTAGAGCTGACAAGTACGGCTTCCTGCTGACTGCTGACCATCGCCACCGCAGTCAGCACCTGATGCTCCCGGCCAGACAATCGCAGCAACATCTCGATGGCCTGCTCCCGGTTGCCTGGCTTGCCAAAAACCTCATCATCCAGGCAGACAATGGTATCGGCGCCCAGTACAGGCAGGTTCCGTGTATTGCCGTCATTACCACTACGTGCCTTCTCCAGCGCGAGCCGTTGCACATGATCGAGCACGGCCTCACCCTGTAAACGGCTCTCGTCAATGGCTACCCGGCGCACCTCAAACTCTAGTCCCAGCTGTTCCAACAGGGCTGCCCGCCTTGGTGATGTTGATGCCAGAATCAAATCCATTGCCCGTGCTCCTTTGCTTGATAACCCAGTCGCCACATACATATTGATAGGTCAGTTTTGTTGCCACGAAGTCTGCCACACACATCGACAAATCCATCGGCAAGGCGTAACTTACGCAATGATGCAAGAAATCACGGATTGTTGATGCCAATGGATGCAATCAACCGCAAATCATGGAAGAAGCGGATAAGAAGTTCGTTCCAGCAAAGCCTTGCCCCCGCATTGTTGCTCACCGGACTGAGCATGCCCGGCCTCAGCCAAGCCCTGGAAACAGATGTGCGTGGTTATCTGGGCTATGTGGAAGTTGCTTCAGACGAGGATATCCTCTGTGACAGTCACGCCTGCCAGGGCGTATTGGCCGATACCCTTTTCTATGGCCTCTCGCTCAGTGTGCAGGGCGAAGAACTGGGGGCTCAAATTGTCGTTGCTCAAGATGAAGACGAAGACCCTGAACTGAGCATTGCCCAGATCACCGCCAGAACCGGTTTTGGTGGTGTGCAAGCCAGTGCCCGTTTGGGGAAAATAATCGTGCCGCTAGGACTCTACGGCAGCCAGCGTATTACACCTACTGCCAGGCCCGGCCTGGTGTTGCCACAATCCTTCTTCCTGAACACCTATTACGACTTGCTCACACTCTCCGAAAAAGGCTTGGCAATTGAATTCAGCGGTGAAAGCTGGTCGCTGAAGGCGGCCGCATTCAAGCCGCGCAAGGAAGTTATCGAGCGGATTGTCGAACTACCCATTGCCGACATCCCTGACTCGGGACAAGTAAGCCTGCTGCAGGACCTTCTGGAGTCACTAATAGGAGATGCACTTTTTGCCCCACCATCCGGTGGCAGCATTAAAGTTGTCGAGCGCCAAGAGTTTGATGGCGGATATATGGGCATGGGCTACCTGGGAGAATCTACCCGTACAGACCTCGGATTCGTTCGGCTGGACCTCAACGGCAGCAGGCTTGATGCAATCAACCTCGGCAATGCCTGGTTACTGGGCTCATGGGAGCCCTCGATTGAACTGTTCCGGCTTAAGTTTGACGATACCGGCAACAAACTGGAAGGCGCCAGCGTCAACCTGACTTATTCTGCCGAGTCTTGGCAAGCCTTTGCCAATGCCGTGTTGATGGATTTCGAAGGAACCGAAAGTCGTGAATACACTACCGGTGGCGCCTACTACTGGAACGATAACTGGTCCGGACTACTGGCGCTGCATCGACTGGAAGGCGGCTTCATTGATACCAACGAAAATGTCACAGACAAGGTCCATTCCTTGAGCCTGTCGCTGGCTTACAGCTGGCAATAACTGGCTAATTTTGAGCCTCCCAGGCCTCGTATAGACGCTGCTGTAATTCTGGCAATAGTACCGGCTTGGATAAAACAGCCCGCATACCGACTGCCTCGCATTGCACCACGGTCTCATTGGTTGCACTGGCCGTAAGGCCGAGCACGTAGGCCCGACCCTCGCTTTCTTCAATAATTCTGCGGGTCGCTTCATAGCCGTCCATTTCGGGCATCTGCAGATCCATGAGAATGACTGAGAAACTTTCCGTTGCGCAGAGCACGACAGCCTCGACCCCATTCTCGGCCATGACGACTTCATGCCCCATGCGACGCAGGATCTTGTCCATCAACAGACGATTGACCGCATTGTCCTCCACCACGAGGATGCGCATGGCGGGTGCCTGCGGTGCAGCGGCTGCGGGTTGTCTGGATGAACCATGTGGCTTAAGCGGTGGCCGCAGTGGCAGGCTAAAACTGAATGTAGAGCCCTTACCTGACTCGCTCTCGAGCCATATACGACCTCCCATCATCAACACCAGGCGTTGTGAAATCGCCAGACCCAGCCCGGTGCCCTCGGCACTGCGTGTCGAAGATTCATCGGCCTGGGCAAATTCATCAAATATTCGCTGCTGATGTTCAGCCGCAATGCCAATACCGCTGTCCTGCACGCTGATCAGCAATTCTTCAGGCTGATCCGGATTCATGACGGCCTTCAGTTGAACTCCGCCCTGCTCAGTGAACTTCACGGCGTTACCCAGCAAATTGCTGACCACCTGCCGTACCCGCACCGGATCCCCATGCTGCCACTGGGGCAGATCGTCTGCCATTTCCAGTTCAAGCGTCAGTCCTTTGCCAGTGGCGTTTGGTCGCGTTAACTGGGTGACCTGTCTGAGCAAGGCCTGAAGATCATAATCCTCATCCCGCAGGGTCATCTGACCGGCCTCTATCTTGGACAGATCCAGAATGTCATTCAGAAGTGTCAGCAAAGACTCAGCACTGTCCTTGAGTACCACAACATCGGCGTGCTGCTCCGGGGGCAGATCAGCATCCAGTAACAGTTGCGCCATACCCAGTACGCCGTTCATTGGTGTGCGTATCTCATGACTCATATTGGCCAGGAACTGTGATTTGGATGCGGAGGCCACCACGGCGGTATCCCGGGCTTTGGCCAGTTCAGCCGTGCGTTGCCTGACCCGTTGCTCTAGTTCTTCGGCCAGTTGCGCGAGCTCCTTATTACGCTCCACCAGCTCAGTCGACTGCCGGCTAAGACGCTGCTCTATGGCTTCCAGGTCGTCCGTTAGCTGCCGCGTGGCTGAACGCAACAGGTCGATTTCATCCCGGGGTTGTGTGATCGGAGGGCCGAGACGTGCGCGCACATCCTCGTAGCGGCGTTGCGCCAACATGGGCAGGGCTGCTGCAACTGTCAGCGTATCCTGGGTGGGCCTGCGCAGCAGTACCAGGCCTGCTGCAGCGAGTGCGATCACTATGAGCACTACAAACCAGGTCAGAATGGCAATATCGCGGCGTATATGGGCCTGTGACTCACTGACATCTGATAAAACCAACCATAAATGCTGCGGGGCCAGAAATGCTCCGGCCAGGGCCTGCAACTCGTAGCTTCGGTCACCTTCGTCCAGCCTCAATTGGACACCTGCACCGGGTAATGCCAGTTTCTGACTAAGCCGACGCATCCAGTCCATCGATTGACCCAAACCGGTCGCTGCGCCCACGCGCCTTTCCCAGCAACAAGGCTTATCTTCAACTGAAGGCGCAAGCAGAATCAGGTCAGACTGGCTGATACGTTGGAAATCAACCAGAATCTGCCCTACTGACCTGGACAGGACCAGCAAATAGCCATTTCCGTCACCGCCCAAGACCGGGGCCAAAACGGTGAGGCGACAGGATGGTGCACAACGCAAATCGATCAGGGGGCTTTCCTGGGCCAGCGCGTCTTTGGCCAGCGACATGAGCCAGTCACCCACCTCCTGACGCATTGCATAGAGATCGCGTGCTACCAGCACTTCGGCTTTCTGATTGAAAAGCAGTATGGCTTCCAGCCCCAGGTCCACTGCCAGCGTATCTTCCTTCAGCCCTACTTTGTTACTCAGTTCGCGTGGTGACGGCAGGCGTCTTTCGGTTAGTCCCAGTAACGTGCTTACAGGCCCCGTCAGCCCGAGCGTCGCCTGCGCGGAAGCCTGCAACAAAGAGCCCAACAAGCGCTGCTGCTGCTCAACCACCACAGCGCGTTGCTGGTTATATTGCCCAATCATCTGGCTGCGTCCCAACCAGACCAGACTGGCCAGCATGATCAGCAACACCACACTGGCCTGTAGCAGTAAGCGGCCGCGCAAGCCGAGACGACGCTGCGACTCGTTCATGGCGCCTCTGCCTCTACAGATGAACTCTCGGCATCATCACCCTCGGCCGCCGCCGGTCTGGGTGCCTCCTTCACGCCAGTGGGCAGAACTGCCCCATTCACGTAACCAATGGCGTTCGGGTTGTTCTGCACGGCCTCAAGAATGGCAGCCTCGGTCTGAACCTGTACAGGCGCGACGCCCGTGCCCGAGAAAACAACGCGATTCCATATCTGGCGTAATTGATAGGGGTACAGGCGCAGTTTGGCTTTTACGAAATCATAATGAACCGGGTGCTTGTCTGGCAGCACATAGACCTTGACCGGTGCACCGCTCGTCCACTGCCGCTTACGCAACGTAAAAATGGCCCGCAGGTCAGTACGATCCGTTATCTCATTATCCGGCAGTTCTGCATTCACTATGGCACGTGCCGCCCACGCGGGCATGACGACTGCACAGCCCATCAGCACAAGATAGAGAAGCACGCGCACCCGAATTGCCTCAGGCCTTGATCACGTTGGGATAGGTCTTGCGGTATATACCGCGCGTGTCGATGATTAACCGGGCATGCTGCTGAATACCATCATAGTCAAAATCATCATGATCAGTTACCAGTACCACGCAATCATAGTCAGCCATGTGTTTTGGACCATAATTCATGCTTTTCATTGCAAACTCATGATCACGCAACCTGGGGAACGCCGGTACATGCGGATCGGCATACGCGTAATCGGCACCATAACTACGTAGCAGTTCCAGAATATCCAATGCCGGCGATGCACGCATATCATCAATATTCTTTTTGTAGGCAACCCCCAGAACCAGTACTTTACTGCCACGTACTGCCTTGCCGTGGAGGTTCAGCCCCTCGGCTATCTTGCCAAATACCCAGTTCGGCATCTTGTCGTTGATTTCGCCCGCCAGCTCGATAAAGCGCGTATTCACGCCGTATTCGCGTGCCTTCCAGGTAAGGTAGAAAGGGTCAATAGGAATACAGTGCCCGCCCAGTCCCGGGCCTGGCATATAAGGCACAAAGCCAAAGGGCTTGGTGGCTGCTGCGTCGATTACCTCATGAATATCGATGCCCATGCGATCTGCAGCCATTTTGAGCTCATTCACCAATCCAATATTGACGGCCCGGTGAATATTCTCCAGCAGCTTGCTCATTTCGGCGACCTTGGGTGACGAAACCGGCACGACCTTTTCGACTACGGCTGAATAGAATGCCACACCCGCCTGCAAACAGACGTCCGTCACCCCGCCACAAACCTTCGGGATATTATGGGTATCAAACCCTGCCTTGTTGCCTGGATCCTGACGCTCCGGCGAAAACACCAGAAAGACTTCCTCGCCCACGGTTAGACCAGCTGACTCAATCCTTGGCTGAAGTTCCTCTTCCGTCGTACCCGGCCAGGTTGTGCTTTCCAGGGAGATGAGTTGCCCCGAGCGTAGGTGGGGCAGAAGTGCGTCCATGGTATCGAGCACAAAGGACAGGTCTGGTTCACGGTGCTCGCGTAGGGGCGTGGGTACACAGATAACAATGACGTCTGCCTGCTCGGCGGCCACAAAGTCACCGGTGGCCGTGAACCCTGCCTGCCGGGCAGCGGCGATCTCCTCACCATGAATGTGGGCTATATAGCTACGACCGCTATTGAGTTTCTCTACCTTAACCGGGTCGGTATCCAGACCGATCACCCGAAAACCCGCACGTGCGCAGGTAAGCGCCAGTGGCAGCCCCACGTAGCCCAGGCCCACAACGGCCACACAGGCCGTGCGATCGTCTATACGATCCTGAAACTGCTGAGCATGAACGCTCATACAGGGTCTCGTCGTGCGGACTCTGCGAGCCATTCACCAGCCCGCTGACCCGATTCGAATCTTGCCCGCATCCCAACCTCTCAAGCCAATGATTATTCTGGAAAAAATAAATAGATTCAGTCTGGGAATCCTAAACCTCTCCCCCATCTGCTGCAAACCAAACCGGCACCTGTCAGTCGCTACCTTTCTCGTGCTGCTGTTGCGCCACCTGCAAATGTTGCAGGATCATGTCCGCCAGTCGCGGCAACAACATGGGTGGCAAATCATGGCCCATGCCTGGGATTATCTCCAGCTCGGCCCCCGGGATGCATCGCGCCGTATGCCGCCCATGCGATGCCGGTACCAGCGGGTCATCGCGACCATGTATCACCAGCGTCGGCGCCTTGATACGTCTTAGTTCACGCACTCGACTACCGGTCGCCATGATAGCCAGCATCTGACGGGCGGTACCCGCAGGATGATAGGCGCGATCCAGCCAGCGCAGTGTTCGTTCACGCATTTCTTCACGTGTCATCGGGAAGCCGGGGCTCCCCATCATGTGCATTGTCTTCATGTAATGTGCCAGCATCACATCGCGTTCTAGCGAGGGTGGCTTGGTCACCATGCGCAGTAGCAGGCGCAGCTTGCCACTGGGGAGCCACGGAGCCCCGGAACTCGACATCAAGGAGACCAGGCTACGCGTTCGTTCGGCATGCCGGGCCGCCACCAGTTGCGCAATCATTCCTCCCATGGAGGCACCGACGATATGTGAAGACTGGATGTTCAGCGCATCAAGCAGGGCCACTGCATCATTGGCCATATCCCGCAGGGTATAGGGTGCCGCGACCTTGAAACCGAGCTTTGCGCGAACGTACGCGTTACGAATAGGCTGAAAACGCCCCGCGTTTTTTACTTTGGCCGATAGTCCAACATCACGATTATCGTAACGAATGACTCGATATCCTCCGTCCACAAGCAACTGCATTAACTCATCGGGCCAGGCAACGAGTTGTGCCCCCAGGCCCATGATCATCAGTATGGGTTCTGCGGCCTGATCGCCCCAGTCTTCGTAATGCAGATCGAGGTCACCTATATCGACCTTGCCACTGCGAGGCTCTTGCATACTCATCAGTCGTGTTTGTTAATGAATGCCAGGTAATGTGCTGCAGTTTCCGCCGGCCTTTCCGCCATCGGTATATGACCAGTATCTTGCATGATCACAACCTCCGCCTGGGGCAACAGTTGGCGCATCACTTCCACCGAACTGACGTGCAGCAGCCGGTCATGCTCGCCCCACAAAATAAGGGCAGGATTACTGGCAGCCGGAAGCTTGTCTTCTAGCCCTGAAAGGCGATCATCCTTGTACTGACTGTAGATATAAGCATTGAAGTCGCTGTGACTGAATGCCCGTTCTGCCATGACACTCTTCACGGGCCAGGGAATAAAGGGTTTCTTGTGAGACACAAAGCCCAGCATGCGGTCAAAGTCGTCCGGCGACGTAAGCAGCAGCGGGTTAACCCCTTGCCCCAGCATTTCCTCCATTTCACTCGGTTCAGGCGACTCAACACCGGCATTACAGAAGAAAGCCATGGAGATGATCTGCTCTGGATGAGCATGGGCATACAGGCCCGTGACACGCCCACCCATGGAATTACCCACCAGGTGGAAACGCTGCAAGTTTAATGCGGTGGCAAAATCGGCCAGGCGCACAGCCTGAGTTGCGGGGGTGTAGTCCCAGCCTTCATGTCGCGCCGACTCGCCAAAGCCCGGCAAATCGGGAATCACCACATGGTATTGGTCGGTGATCGGTCCTGAAAAACGCGTCCAGTTGTCCTTGTCTCCGGCAAAGCCGTGCAACATGAGTACCGTCTCGGCGTCTTGCGGACCACCTTCAAGGTAATGCCAGGTTTCTCCATCAACCTGGACGGTTTTATGCGTCAGACCATTGCGTGCTCGTTCTGCGGCCATGCCCCAGGCGGCGATTTTCTCCGGAAACAGCAGACCCGCGGCAACATAGGCGCCAGCCAATGCCAGCAACACGAATAACAGCTTTTTCATTCACATCCCTCCTTAGAACAAGGAAGGATAACACGCGGAATTCGGCTGAAATCAGTGCGCCGGCAGTAGCCACTCGCGTACGACCTGCCAGACCCGGCCATCGCCCATCATGCTGAGATGATCCAGGTCTGATATTACCTCGCGCCGCAGACGCGGATGGCTCAGGTCACGTTCAGGACGCAGCGACATACCCAGCGCGCTGGGTACTGTCACCAACATATCATCGCGGGCTTCCCAGACATGATAGGGCACCTGCTGCGAGCGGGAGGCCGCCACGGCCAGATGTGATGCCGTATCCAGTAATGGGACTAACTGACGGGGATCATCATGGTGGTCCGGGTCAACCTCACGCCAGTCGGCTTCCAGCAGGTTGCCATGTCGCAGGTCCTTGATGCCTGCCGAACGCAGGTCGCCAAATGTCGCCATAGGCAGGGTATAGGGTGAAAATTTCAGCAGGCGATTGGCATGATTGCCCAGCCGTTCCCAGGGTGAACCATTATGCGGACTGCCCAGCATGGCGATGTGCGTTACGGCCTGTGGCCAGCGATGACCGGCCTGGCCGGCCTGATGACAGGCACTGCGATAAAGCAAGCCACCCATGCTGTGGCCGACGAGCACCAGGCGTTTAATGCCTTCGGCCTCCACCATGTCTTCCAGCAGCTCGGCCAGCTCCATGGCATTGATCGAAATGCGGCGACCGGTGTTGTAACGTAAATGTGCCGTGCGTGCACCAAACTCATCAGCACACCAGCTCTCAAAATCGGCATAGTCACCACGCCGCCAGCCAAGCTCGCTCATGCACAGACCGTGGGCAAACAGCACGAGTGTAGAGCTCTCAGCCACTCCTCCACGCGAGACGACCCGCATCGGCTGGGCCAGGGGATTGCCGGCCTGTTCCAGCGCGTCCCCGCAGACACCGTTGATCGCTGCCCGAATCGGCAGCCAGCTATCATCGTGCTGTGCCTCCTCGCCGGCTACCCGGTCCAGTTGCAGGGCAATTCGCCCGACCGAACCGCTGACAGCAGCAAAACTGTTCCGCAGCGCCTGGTAAACCAATCCGGTAATGCCCCAGGTGCGGGTTTCTTCCAGCTTCGTCAGGGGCAGCGGGGCACGTTCAATGGTGCCGTGCATACGCTCGACCACATCCACCACATCGCTGGCCAGCTCAACGCCCAGGTGCATCAGGCTTGCTGCCCGGCTCCCATAGGCCCAGATCGCTCGGTCGGTTGACCCTGCTGTCTTGAGTTGTATTTCGCTCATGGTATACCTCGCATGACTCAAGCGGCTGCGGCCAGAGTTTCAGTGTTATCGGGAGCCGCTGGTGGTTTAGTCTTGCCTTTACGGTTCGGCAAGGCAAATTTGAAGACCTTCTTTTGCACACTCAGAAACTGTTTCCAGAACGGCCCCGTGTTATAGGCCAGCCCATAGCGTTCGCAGACCTCGCGCACCTTCACCGACATCTCAGCATAACGGTGGGCCGGCACGTCCGGAAATAGATGATGTTCTATCTGGTGACTCAGATTGCCACTGAAGATGTGAAACAGCTTGCCGCCTTCAATGTTGGCAGAGCCACGTAACTGACGCAGGTACCACTGCCCCTTGGTTTCATTTTCAAGCTCATCTTCAGAGTACTCGAACACTTCTACGCCTTTTGGAAAGTGGCCGCAGAAAATGATCGAATAGGTCCAGAAGTTGCGTATCAGGTTGGCGCCCAGGTTGCCCGCCATGACACCCAGGAAGTTGGGGCCGGAAAGCAACGGAAACAACACGTAATCCTTCAGCCACAACCGACCGGCCTTCTTCCAGAAGGGCCGCAGGCGCCGCGCCAGTTCCTTGCGGTCAAATTCACCCTTCCAGAAGCGATCGAATTCGGCGTCGTGCACACCCACACCGATGTCGAAGTTGCTGGCTAGCAGGAAATTCCACAGCGGTTGCAGCAGGAAACGGCGTCCCCAGCGCTGGCGTTCATCCATGCGCAGAATCCCGTAACCCACATCGCGATCCTTGCCCAGTACATTGGTAAAGGTGTGGTGCATGTAGTTGTGTGAGTGGCGCCACTGGTCACCATCACACACCGTGTCCCACTCGTAAGTCTGGGAATGCAGCTTGGGGTCGCCCATCCAGTCGTACTGGGCATGCATGATGTTGTGTCCAATCTCCATGTTCTCAAGGATCTTGGCAGCACCCAGGGCGAGGGTTCCCAGCGGCCAGGTCACCACTGCCATTGGCGGCATGAAACCGAACCACAGCAGGCCGCGGCCTGACAGGGCCAGGTAGCGCTGGGCCCGGATGACCTTGCGAATGTAATCGGCATCTTCCTGGCCAACCTTGGCCATGGTCTCGGCGCGGATCGCATCCATTTCCTGGCCAAACTTTTCCAGTTGCGCAGGGGATAAAGTCGTTGTTGTCGTCATTGCAAGTACTCCTGTGAATACTCTTGATTAATAGGTAAGCGTCACGTCGCTGACCGCGACCGACACACAGAGCTGGATATCCTCGTCGCCACTGCTGACCTCGCCGGTCAGCACATTGCGCACGCTGCCACTGCTCTTGTGGCATTTGCATTCGTGGCAGATACCCATGCGGCAACCGTAGACCGGGGTCTCGCCGGCATTTTCCAGCGCTTCAAGCAGGGATTGGTTCGGCGCGGCGGTCAGATCGCGGGTCTTGCGACTCAAGCTGACCTGCGCCTCAACACCGTCCGCAGTTGCCACGGGTGGCGTACCGAAATATTCAAACTGCAGTCGCTCACTCAGCCCCTTGGCAGCCCAATGCTCCCGCACCGCTTCCATGAAGCCGGCAGGACCACACAGCAGGGTCTGGCGCTCCTGGTAATCGGGTACGCGTCGGGCAATCTGGCGAGCGCTGAAGCGTTCGGGCTTGCCCCCTTTACGGTCGTCTTCGAAACACCATTGCACACGCAGGTTTGGGTGCTCGTCCGCCAACAGGTCCAGATACTCACCGAAGATACGATCCGCCGGGCTGCGCACGAAGTACAGCAACTGGATATCGCCGGCATAGTCGGCATCCAGCAGCGTCTCCAGTTGCGACATCAGCGGGGTAATGCCGCTGCCACCGCCCAGCATTAACAGCTTGCCGGGCAGCTGCGCGGGAAGTACAAAGTCCCCCGCCGGCGGCGACAGGTCCAGCACGTCACCCGCCTGCACATTGTCGTGCAGCCAGTTGGACACGCGGCCGCCCGCCACGCGCTTGACCGTGATCTGGAAAGTCTTTCCACTGGCCTCGCCACAGGACATGGAATAGCGACGACGCTGGGTTACCCCGTCAATCTCCACGTTCACGCCGACATTCTGCCCTGCTACGAAGCCAGACCAGCGCCAGTTCGGGCGCAACACAAAAGTCTTCGCATCGTGGGTCTCGTCAATGACCTCAACCACCCGCGCGCGCAGTT
>JBFKKS010000018.1:0-20397 GCA_041630955.1 Nevskiales bacterium | reverse complement strand
TTCATCATCGCCGAGATGGATCAGCAGGCCCTGTCCGAAATTCATGATCAGCTCGGCCCGGGCTACCCATGGGCTGTGCACGAGGTAAGGCAGATAGGGTGGCACCATGCCAATGCGCTTGCGTGCAAAGGCCTCTATATCCCTGTCGTGACCTTTCTGGAGCAGGCAGGCTTCCCACTCGACATCAAGCAGCGGATTGCCCGCCGTGGACGGATTCATGTCACTACCGGCACTTGGGCTTGCGTCCCTGTGCCAGGGCGGTCTCGTATTTCTTGATCGCCTTTGGCATGTTCGCGTTGAGATCCTTGATGCGTGTGTCATGCGAAGGGTGGGTGGACAAGAACTCGGGTGGCTGGCCCTTGCTGGCCTTGTCCATGTTCTGCCACAGGCTGACAGCTTCACGCGGATTAAAGCCGGCACGGGCCATGATATTCAGCCCGATCTGGTCGGCCTCGGATTCCTGGGACCGGCCAAACGGCATGAGTACACCGACCTGGGCACCCAGCCCCAGAGCGGCCATCATGGTGTTGCCGACCAGCCCGCCTCCCGAAATGGTCGAGGCGATCTGCAACCCCACATCGGTGAGCGCCGATGCAGATGCCCGGGCATTGGCATGATGAGCCTGCACGTGGGCGATTTCGTGACCGATCACAGCCGCCAGCTGGTCATCGGTGGTGGCAACTTTGAGCAGCCCGCCATACACGCCGATTTTTCCGCCTGGCAGGGCGAAGGCGTTCACTGCATCGCCTTCAAACAGGGTCACTTCCCATTGTCCCCCAACCAGCTGGGTGAGGGCATCAGACACACACTGTACTCGCCGGTTCGGCCCGGCCTCTTTCGAGGGCGGCGTTTTCTTTTTCATCTCGGCGTAACTGGCTGTACCCATCTCGGCCATCTGGCTTTCGGAGAACAGGCGCAACTGGCGTTTGCCGGTCGGCGAGGTGGCGCAGGCGACCACTACGCCCGCCAGCATCAATACAAATAGTTTCTTCATAGTCCTATGCTATCGCCAGTTTGACAATAAGTTGGTAAACACGGTCCCCGATGAATCGTCTCAGGGTGAGTAGACCCTTGGCATCCGGGCCGACCATGTAACGCTGTCGCCAGCTCTTGTCATTGGCCGCCTTGTAAATGGCTTTGGCGACAGCGACCGGCTTGAGTCCCTTGGTGCTGGCGACTGACATGGCAGCCTGTGCCTTGTCTACGTAGTCGTTGTATTCCGCCAGGTTGCGATCATGCGCCACCTCGGCAGAGCGACCCTGGAAGTCGGTAATAATCACGCCAGGCTCAATGATCTTGACGTGGATGCCGAGTGGCTTGAGTTCGAACTGCAATGATTCGGAGAAGCCGTCGACGGCCCACTTGGTCGCATGATAAATGCTGTAAAGAGGGAAGGTCAGGCGTCCACCCATGGAAGCCACATTGATCAGGCAGCCTGTTTTCCTGGCCCGGAAATGCGGCAGGATTGCCTGGCAAACACTCATCAGGCCGAAAACGTTAGTATCGAACTGGCGGCTAATCTGCGCCATCTGCATGGATTCAAAGCTGCCCACCAGCCCGTAGCCAGCGTTATTCACCAGTACATCGATCTGACCAAAACGCTGAATGCCTGCCTCGATCGCCGAGTGGATGGAGGCATCATCGGTTACATCCAACTGTGCCAGCATGCAGTGATCCGATTCGATCAGGTCCTGCTCCTTGTCTGGACTACGCATGGTGGCGATCACATTCCAGCCCTGGTCCAGAAAATACTGGGCAGTGGCCTTGCCAATACCAGTCGAGGAACCGGTGATAAGCACTGTTTGGGGCATGACAGACTCCTGATCGACGTCAATGGACAAGTTTACGCCATCGAAGCAAGCGTGGCGTTGTTACAATGCCTCGCTATGCAGCACGCTACCGACGACATCACCCCCATTATTGACGGCCTGAACGACCCCCAGCGCGAGGCCGTGACCGCGCCGCCCCGGCATGTACTGGTGCTGGCCGGTGCGGGCAGCGGCAAGACACGCGTGCTGACGCATCGGGTGGCCTGGCTGGCTCAGGTGGAGCGGGTATCGCCATACTCGATTCTGGCCGTGACCTTTACCAACAAGGCGGCCGCCGAAATGCGCGGGCGTATCGAAAGCCTGATTGACGTCCCCATTCAGCGCATGTGGGTTGGCACCTTTCATGGTATCGCCCACCGCCTGCTGCGCCAGCACTGGAAGGAGGCGGGCCTGCCGCAGGGTTTCCAGATCATTGATTCGGATGACCAGAAACGTCTGATCAAGCGCATTCTCAAGAACCTGGAGATTGATGAGGCCCAGTGGCCCGCACGCCAGATGGCCGGCTTCATCAACAGCTGCAAGGACGAGGGCCAGCGCCCACAGCACATGGCCGACAATGGCGACTATGCCCGCCAGCAGATGCTGCGGGTCTATACCGCCTACGAGGAGGCCTGTCGCCGGGCCGGGCTGGTGGACTTTGCCGAGCTGCTGCTGCGGGCCCATGAAGTCTGCCGGGATACGCCGGCCTTGTTGGCCCATTACCGGCAGCGCTTTCAGCACATCCTGGTTGATGAGTTCCAGGACACCAATACCCTGCAATATGCCTGGATTCGGCTGCTGGCGGGCGACACGGCCAAGGTATTCGTGGTGGGTGATGATGACCAGTCGATCTATTCCTGGCGTGGCGCGAAGGTCGACAACATCCTGCGTTTCGACAAGGATTTCCCCGGTGCCATGCCGGTGCGGTTGGAACAGAACTATCGTTCTACCGGCACGATCCTCAAGGCCGCCAATCAGCTGATTGCCCACAACACCGGCCGCCTTGGCAAGGAATTGTGGACCGAAGGCAGCGACGGCGAACCCATCGAGCTGTACAACGCCTTCTCCGATTACGACGAGGTGTTTCACGTCATCGGGCGCATCAAGGACTGGCTGGCCATGGGCAATCGGCGCGACGATATCGCCATCCTGTATCGCTCCAACGCCCAGTCACGGGTATTTGAAGAGGCGCAGTTGCGGGATGATATTCCCTACCGCGTGTATGGCGGGCTGCGCTTCTTCGAGCGCGCCGAGATCAAGGATGCGCTCGCCTATCTGCGACTGCTTGCCAATCGCGATGATGATGCCGCCTTTGAACGCGTGGTCAACACGCCCACGCGCGGCATTGGCGCGGCCACCATCGACAAGCTGCGAAACCTTGGCCGGGCGCAGGATATTTCGCTCTGGCAGGCCGCCCGAATCATGGTCGATGAAGGCCTGGCGGCACGCTCGGCCAATGCGCTGCGTGCGTTTCTTGATCTGATCGATACGCTGGCCGCCGACACCAGCAACTACCTGCTGACCGAACAGGTGCTGCACGTGGTTGAGCACAGCGGCCTTAAGCAGGCTGCCGAGAATGACCGTAGCGAACGTGGGCAGGCAAGGCTGGAAAACCTCGACGAACTGGCGAGTGCCGCGCGCGGCTTTGAAGAGCCGGATGATGAGGACGAGATCGATCCGCTGACCAACTTCCTCACCCATGCCGCGCTGGAAGCCGGCGAGCACGGTGGTGAGGCCTGGGAAGACTGCGTGCAATTGATGACCCTGCACTCGGCCAAGGGCCTGGAATTTCCGGTCGTGTTCCTGGTCGGCATGGAAGAAGGCCTGTTCCCGCATCAGCGCTCGGCCGAGGATCCGCAGGGCATGGAAGAAGAACGCCGTCTGGCCTACGTGGGCATGACGCGTGCGCGCCAGCGGCTATACCTGAGTCACGCCGATACCCGCCGCTTGCATGGCTCTGAAACCTATTGCCGACCGTCAAGGTTTCTCAAGGAAGTCCCCGCCGAACTGGTGCAGGAAATCCGCCCACGCAACAAACCCAAACCGCAGGCCTACGGTTACCCGCGCCAGCAGCCCGTCTCCGCCGCGCAGGGCTGGGCCGACCCCACCGACAACGACCGCGGCGGCGTGAGTCTCGGCCAGCGGGTCACCCACGGCAAGTTTGGCGAAGGGGTGGTGCTGCAGTTTGAAGGCGAGGGTGCGCGCACCCGCGTGCAGGTCAACTTCGATGCGGCCGGGGCCAAGTGGCTGATGTTGGCCTATGCCAATCTGCAGGCGATGTGAGTGTTGTCTGAGCGAAGCCGGCTAGCCCCGGTGGCGCATCAATAAGGTCTCAATGCCGTTATCCCGCAACCGCTTGAGCAGGTCGTTCACGCGGTTGATGTCTTTTTCCGGCCCCACGCGCACGCGGTACCAGGTCTTGGTGTTGTCGATGGTGACGCGTTCGATCTCGGATTCCACGCCCAGCAGCGCGAGCTTGGCCTTGCGCTTGTCGGCGTCGTCAAAGCTCTTGAATGAGCCCGCCTGGATGATATAGCGACCGGGCTCGGCGACCTCGGTGGGGGTTTCTACGGTCTTGGTTTTCGGTTTCGGTGCCTCGTCGCTGGGTTTGCGCGTCGCTGCCTGGTCATCGTCTTCGTACTGAATGACCAGCTCATAGTTGGGCAGCATGTCGTAGAAGGCGAAGCGGTTCGGCTCCTCCGGTGGCAGGCCGTCTGCATCCTGCACAGGGGCTTCGGTTTGCGTGCCCCGCGCCGGGCCGTCACCAGCCAAGTTGGACTCCAGCGGCTTGTAATAGATATAGACGCCGGCAGCGACCAACAGGCCGATGGTCAGGCCGACAAACATCTGCACCCAGCCGGGCAGTCCCTGGTTGCGCTGCACGTTGCTGCGCCGGCGCTTGCGGGGTTTCCTGGCGGTGTTACCGCGCCGGCTGGAATAATCTTTCGCCATTACATTGTCTCCGGGGCGCTTACGCCCAACAGCTTAAGCCCATTGGCAATGACTTGCCGGGTAGCAGAGACCAGGCATAACCGAGCAGCACGCAAAGCATCATCGTCCACCAGGAAGGGGTGCGCGTTGTAGTAACTGTGAAACGCTTCTGCCAGATCGCGCAGGTAATGGGCCAAGGTATGCGGCGCGCAGTTGCCTGCAGCCAGGGCTATGACCTCGGGGTAACGCGAAAGTGCCGTGAGCAGCGCCTGTTCATGCGTTTCCGTCAGGCGGTCGAGGGATGCCGCACCCAGTGCCTGGTCAAAGCTATAGCCCTTCTCGGCGCACTGTTCCAGCACCCGGCACACGCGGGCGTGGGCGTACTGGATGTAGTAGACGGGGTTGTCGTTGCTCTGTGACTTGGCCAGTTCCAGGTCAAAGTCCAGTGGCACATCATTTGAGCGCATGATGTAGAAGAAACGCGCTGCATCGTTGCCGACTTCCTCGCGCAGGTCACGCAGTGTGATGAATTCACCCGAACGAGTCGACATCTGCTGTTTCTCCCCGCCGCGGAACAGGCTCACGAACTGCACCAACCGTACATCAAGTACATCTTTCTGACCGGTCAGGGCTTCCACCGCACCATTCACGCGGCGTATGTAGCCATGGTGATCGGCGCCCCATATATCCACCAGGTGGGTGAAACCGCGCTCAAGCTTGTTGAGGTGGTAGGCAACATCGGAGGCAAAGTAGGTGTGCTCGCCATTACTCCTGATAAGAACGCGATCCTTGTCGTCACCGAAGTCGGTGGACTTGAACCAGATGGCCCCGTCTTCATGCTTGGTAAAACCGCCCTGTCCGAGTTTACTCAGCGCTGCATCGCGGGCGGTGTTATCGACCAGCGCACGCTCGGAAAACCACTCATCGTAGACCACACCAAACTCGGCCAGATCGTCGCGGATATCGTCCAGAATGCGGTTCAGTCCCTTGCCAAACGCGACCTCGTAATCGTTGCCGAGCAATTGCTTGGCGCGTGCTATGAGGGCGTCGATATGCGCTTCCTTGTCCCCGCCCTCTGACTCATCGGGGGGGATATCAGCCATCACGGCCGGAGCGGGGTGCCACAGCAGGCGGTCGTGCTGGTCCAGTAACTCCTGGCCGTATTCACGGATGTAATCACCCTGGTAGGCATTTTGGGGAAAGCGGATGTCTTCGTCGCAGGCTTGCAGGTAGCGCAGCCATACGCTGGTGGCGAGGATATCCATCTGCCGACCGGCGTCGTTGACGTAGTACTCGGTATGTACCGAGTGCCCGGCGGCGGCCAGCAGGTTAGCCACACTGGCCCCAAATGCAGCGCCGCGTCCATGCCCCACGTGCAGCGGGCCGGTTGGATTGGCCGACACGAATTCCACAATCGTGCGCGGACCCGAGTTGGCTGCTGCCCGCCCGTAGGCCTCGCCCTGCTCAAGAATCTGGCCGACGACCGCGCCCTGGGCCGAGGCGGTGATAAAGAAATTGATAAAACCCGGACCGGCAATTTCAACCCGGGTGATGTGCTCGGAGGCGGGCAGTGCGGCGACAATCTGTTCCGCCAACTGGCGCGGTGAGGTGCCGGCCACTTTGGCCAGCGCCAGGGCAATATTGCTGGCGTAGTCGCCATGGCTGGCATCGCGGGTGCGTTCAATCTGGATCTTGCCGCTGGCGGCTTCGGCCAGTCCCTCGACAGGCAGGGATGCAAGGGCGGTGGCGATAATGTCCTGAAGCTGGTTTTTCATTCTGGCTGTGCGGAAAAATAGCCGGCTAGTTTAGCAAAATGCCGAGCCGTCCCGTGGCGCCGCGGTGTTAAAGCATGTCGATTGGATCGACATCCAGCGACCAGCGCACCTTGCGTGCCTCTGGCAGGGCATAAAGCTGGGGCATCAATTGCTTGAGCAGGCTATGTAGCGCTGCACGTTCGCGACTCTGTAACAGCAGTTGTGCGCGCATGCGTCCGGCCCGGCGCTCCATGGGGGCGGGCAGAGGTCCCCAGCGCTCAACGAGCTTGCCGCACAGGGGCGCCGCCAGGTTAGCGGCAAGGGTGAGAAAACGACGTGGCGCGTCGGCATCCGGCGCCTCGGCTCGCAGCAGGGCGAGGGAGGCGAAAGGCGGGTAGCCCGCAGCCTGGCGCTCTTCGAGCACGCTGTTGGCGAAGCCATCGTAACCCTCGCCCAACAGTTGCAGCAGCAGTGGGTGGTCCGGGTGATGGGTCTGGATTAGTACTTCACCCGGGCGTTCGCCGCGCCCTGCACGACCGGCCACCTGGGTGATCAATTGGGCCATGTGTTCACTGGCGCGGAAGTCGCTGCCGAACAGGCCGCCATCGGCATCCAGTACCCCGACCAGGCTCAGGTGCGGAAAGTCATGCCCCTTGGCCAGCATCTGGGTGCCAATCAGGATTTGCGCCCGCTGGCTGTTGACCTCATCCAGCAATGCCTGCAGCGAACCCTTGCGTCGGGTTGTATCACGGTCGATGCGGGCGATACCAATATGGCGGAACTGTGCACGCAAGACTTCTTCCACTCGCTCTGTGCCAAGGCCCAGCGGCAGTAACTCGTTGGCGTTGCAGGCCGGACATTGCGACGGTGGTCGTCGTTCGCTGCCGCAGTGGTGACAACGCAGCGCGTGGATGCCGCGATGGTAGGTGAGCCGCGTGTCACAGCGCTGGCATTCAGCGCTCCAGCCGCAGGCATGGCACATCATGATGGGGGCAAAACCGCGGCGGTTGATAAACAGCATGACCTGACCGCCCTTATCCAGGTGCTGTTGCATGCTGGTAAGCAGGGCCTCCGAGATGCCTTCACGCAGCCTGGCCCTGCGAATATCGATCAGGCGCATGGACGGCAATTCGGCCAGGCCTGCACGCTGCGGCAGGCGCAGGTGCGTGTACCGTCCACGCTGGGCGTTATGCAGGCTTTCCAAAGACGGTGTAGCCGAGCCGAGCACGATGGGAATGGCGCTCATTTGTGCCCGCCGCACGGCCAGATCACGGGCCGAATAACGCAGACCATCCTGTTGCTTGTAAGAACTGTCATGCTCCTCGTCGACTATGATCACGCCGGGCCGTGCCAAGGGCGTGAAAATGGCAGACCGGGTGCCAATCACCAGCCGTAGGTCACCATTTGCCGCACGTAGCCAGGCGCGCATGCGCTCAGTATCGGTCAGGCCAGAGTGCAGTACCGCGATATCCACACCCAGCTGGGAGCGAAAGCGGTCAACCAGCTGTGGGGTCAGTGCGATTTCGGGCACCATGACCAGGGCTTGTTGGTCCTGTTCCAACACGGCACGAATGATCTGGATATAGACCTCGGTCTTGCCGCTACCGGTGATGCCTTCCAGCAGGCAGGGATGGAACCCATGCAGCTTGTCCGTGACCGCCTTGACGACTGCAGTCTGGTCAGTGGACAGGGCAGGCCCCGCATTGGCGAGAGCGGCTGCGGTCGGGGGCTTTGCCTGTTCGATCCAGCCCTTGTCTTGCAGGGCCTTGATAATGGGTCGAACACTGCCCAGCTCCTGGCATAGAACACTGCCTTCTACCGCGCCGGTAGCCTGTCGCAAACGCGCCAGCACTTGTTGCTGGCGCGGCGCGCGTTTCAGGGTATCCAGCTCAAGCGCCTGTCCGGCTGCAGTGAGCTGCCAGCTATCCGGTGGCGGCAGACGGGCGGGTTCGCCTCGCCGCAGGGCGGCCGGCAGCGCGGCCAGGTAGGCTTCGCCTGGAGCGTGATGGTAGTAACTGGCCGTCCATTGGCAGAGCGAGAGCATGTCTTTACCGAGCAGTGGCTTGTTGTCAATGACGGTCTTGATGGCCTTGAGCTGCTCGCTGGGGTGATCGCTCAGCACATCGGTCTCGATTACCAGCCCGACGACTGGTCGTGGGCCGAATGGCACCCGTACTCGCATTCCGGCCGCTACGGTCAGGTCGGTGCAAAGATAGTCAAACAGACGCGGTAGCGGGGCCGGTATCGCCACACGGATAATGCGAGTTTTTTCAGGCATGGCAGTACTTTATCAGCATTGCTTTGGCCCTTTGAAAAGTGGCCAAAAGACGATTTGCCCCATTAAAGGGCATTCGGCCTGTGGATAAGTCTGGGGATTATTTGAACGGCAATTTTTCTCTTCTTACCGGTCGGTTGGGGGAAAAGGGCATCGGATTCGGTGGATGAATATTAAATCGTTACAAATCATAAAGTTGTGTGCATATAAGGGGATAATAAAACTTCTTTGCCAGACGCTTGACAGCTGTTTTTATTTCTGGTTGGCGATGTGCATAACTGCGGCAAATGGAGCTGAAAAACAACGCTTCAGGGCTTTGTCAGCCTCTTCTTACACAACATTTAGGGGTTTATGTGTCAGTTTGCTCAACATCTTGGGTTTCGCGTTTTGCTGGTCGGAAGCGTTTCTGGAGCCGACGTGTGATGCTGATGAGCGTAGGGCTGAGTAACAGGCTCAGCGCAATAACGGCTACGCTGATCTGGTAACCATATTCGCTGATTATGTCGCCTGTTCGGCCGACGGCAGCAAGCACGAAACTGAATTCACCGATCTGGGCAAGAATGACCCCCGCATAGATGCTGTTGCGCCAGCTGTCGCCCATCATGTGAAAGATAAGGCCGTTAATGCAGGCGTTGGTAAAGAACACTGCAATCAGCAGTGTCAGCACGATCATTGCGTGCTCCACGAGAAAGGCGATATCGACCAGCAAACCTATGGATACGAAGAAAACGGCGACAAACACAACACGAAATGGCTCCAGGCGTTTGTGTACCCAGCCCGTTTCACGGGCGGCACCGACCAGCATGCCGGCCACAAATGCGCCCAGGGCTGTCGAGAGGCCAAACAGGCCGGTAATGAGTGCCAGGCCAAGGCACAGGGCAAAGGCGGTGAAGACCTGCAGTTCATGATCCTGCCGCAGCTGTTTGCCTAGCGGCAGTCGAATGCGCGTGAAGATGGATACCCAGCCAATCAGGCCGAGGATGAACACGGCGCCCACGCCCTGCAGTATCAGCGTATTGGAATCGGTCTGATTACCGCTGAGGATGCCCAGGATAATCAGCATAGGGATCATGGCGACATCCTGGGCCAGTAATACAGCCAGCACGTCCTGGCCAGTCTTGGTGTTGATTTCGCTGATCTCACGCAGGTAGTTGATAACCACCGCGGTGCTACTCAGGCTGACCACAAAGCCCAGCAGGATGATGCGTGACATGGGCCAGCCAAGGGCCTGGCCAATCAGCCAGATGACGCCAACGCTGGCGCTGATCTGAATTAATGTGCCGATGAAGGCAATACGCCAGCGCGAGGCCAACTGACGGGGCGATATCTCCATGCCGGCAAAGAACAGCAGCAACACCACGCCGAACTCGCCGAGTCGGGAAAGCAGTTGCTGGTCATGCAATAGCCCCAGCCCATAGGGTCCGATAATGACGCCAGCCAGCAGGTAACCCATCACATGTGGCTGGTTCAATATGCGCACCATCCAGCCGGTGAAAAGAATCACCAGCGTGGCGCCCACCACATTGAGCATGATCGGGTCGAGATGCACACTTTCCCCTGTTAGCTTTCTTGAGCCTTTATAGTAGCAGCCAGTTGGCAAAACCCGTCTTCAGCCACGCAAGACAGTGGCTGGTCGCAGCGACGGCTTGCCGTGGCACTGGCCATAGGTTAGAAACAACAGATGATCTGGGGAATCCTCCTGTTAATTGCAGCACTGGCTTACGGCATCTGGCTGTTTAACCGCCTTGTGCATGATCGCAACACCGTGCTGGCGGCCTGGAGCGATATCGATGTGCAACTCAAGCGCCGCCATGACCTGATCCCCAAACTGGTGGATGCCGTCAAGGCCTATGCTTCTTATGAGCAGGCAACCCTGACCCAGGTCACGGAACTGCGCGTTGCCGCTGAGGTGGTATCGGGGCCGGGGGCAACTGCCAAGGCTGAGGCAGCCCTGAACAACGCCCTGATGAAAATATTTGCGCTGGGAGAGGCCTATCCGGATTTGAAGGCCAACACGCAGTTTCTGGACTTGCAGAACGAAATATCCGATGTCGAGGGCTATATCCAGTATGCGAGACGATATTACAACGGTGCGGTCAAGGCCTTGAACGTGCGGGTGGAGAGTTTTCCCAGCAACCTGGTGGCAGGCCTGTTTCGTTTCCGGCAGGCCGAATACTTTGACTGGCCAAACGGGGAGGGCAGGTCATGAGGTTTTTGATGCTGTGCCTGTGCCTGCTGATGATGCCAGCGGCCTGGGCCGAGGAAAGGATTCACTTTTTTCACAGTGACATTCAGGTTCACGCCAACGGCAGCATGACGGTGATCGAAACGATTCGGGTACGTGCCGAGGGCAAAAAGATCAGACGCGGCATTTACCGGGATTTCCCAACTACTTATAAGACGGCCAGTGGACGTCGGCATAAGGTCGCGTTCCAGGTTGTAGGCGTCCGGCGCGACGGCAAAACCGAGGCCTGGCATACGACACGCCTGTCGAATGGAATGAGAGTCTATTTCGGGCGCAGCGATGTGTTTCTGGAGCCCGGTGACTACGAGTATCAGTTCAGCTATACAACCAACCGTCAAATCGGTTTTTTTGCAGGACATGACGAGTTGTACTGGAACGTGACGGGCAATGGGTGGGATTTCCCTATTAACGAGGCCGGCGCTCGCATAACCCTGCCCCAGACTGTTGATGCCGTTTATGGTGAAGCCTATACCGGACTACAGGGCGCGCAGGGAAGTGCGTGGCGCTGGCAGGCGCTTGAGGATGGCGCCCTCTTTTCGACTAAAGCAGCGCTCGCACCAAGGGAAGGGCTGACGGTTGTACTCGGCTGGCCAAAAGGCATCGTCAGGGAGCCGACGCAAGCGGATCGGTTGCGCTGGCTGTGGCAGGATGATGCCGGTCTGGTCACCATCTGGCTGGGATGCCTGTTGGTAGGGGTTTATTTTGCCCTGGCCTGGCTGGTTGTTGGGCGGGACCCGGCGGCGGGTGTTGTCCTGCCCGAGTATGAACCGCCTGCGGGTTATTCTCCGGCCGCGTTGCGACTGATTCGGCGTATGGCTTATGACGAGAAAGCGCTGTCAGCGGCAATGGTAAACCTGGCGGTGCAGGGCGCCGTAACCATAAAAGAAGAGGACAGTGAATATTCCGTTGTGAAACAGGACAGAAATATCAACCCCAGTCATGACGACGAGGCCAAGTTTCTGTCCAGCTTCGGCAGTATGCTGAAATTCCGTCAGACCAATCACAGCAAAGTACGCGAGCTGCTGGATGCACACAAGGCATCCCTGGTGGGCCAGTACCAGCGGCGTTATTACTATGCCAATCGAGGTTGGTTTATTCCGGGCGTTCTGCTCAGTATTGCCGTACTTGCTGCCACCGCCTGGGGGTTGTTCCAGAGTTACGGACCCGAGGTGATGATCGGACTCTTCATGGCCGCATTTTTCACGGCTTTTGCGGCTCCGTTCCTGACCCAGCTATGGCGTATGCGTCAACCGCATCGCAGAGGCACTGTGGACTGGCTGCGACTGGTGGGTGCGGGCGTACCACTGATATTTCTGGTAGGCATGTTCGTGGGGGAAGATTTCATGCAACTGACCAGTTTCATGCCCTGGTCGGTGGTGACGGGGGGCGTGGTGCTGGTGGGTATTAACCTGCTGTTTAACTACCTGATCAAGTCACCGACGCGCAGAGGTCGCGCCCTGCTCGACAAGATAGAAGGGTTTCGCCAATACCTGTCACTGGCAGAGGGCGATGAATTGAAGTTGCGCTATTCAAAACCACTGACCCCTGAACTGTTTGAAGCTTATTTGCCCTATGCTATTGCGCTCGACGTTGAAACGGCATGGGCTGAACGTTTTGCCAATGAATTGCGAGAGGCTGGCAAGTCGCCCACGGAGTACAGCAGTCATTGGTACGATGGGAGCGACTTTAGCGGTGTTCGTGGCATTGCGACGTCAGTGAGTGGTTCGCTAGCTGCTACCGTGAGTTCCTCCAGTACTGCACCGGGTTCGTCCTCGGGTGGCGGTGGCGGTGGTTCCTCCGGCGGCGGCGGTGGTGGTGGTGGTGGTGGCGGCTGGTAGCGGTATTGCTATGCTTAATACATTGGAGATTCGGTGGGCATTATGATGAACAAGCATTTAAGTCGGTGGGGATGGGGTGTCGTCTGCCTGGGCCTGGCCATTTCTACTGCCGTAGCTGCTGGATTGCCGCCGGCTCAAACCTCAGCAGCGGGGGTGAAGTACGTCATCGGTGGCGTAGGCGATGATGAGCGAAAGGGCATGCGCACAGCCTATAGGCACTACAAGTTACGCGTCGAAATTGCCGAGAAGGGGGGCGCCTATACAACTGATATGCAACTGAAGCTGAAAGATGCTCAGGGGCAGACGCTGGTAGACGTGCTGGTGGACGGACCCTGGTTGCTGGTCGATGTGCCAAGTGGCAGCTATGTACTCGAAGTCAGCAAGGATGGCAGTAACTACAGTCAGAAAATCACCCTGGGCAACGAAGTCCAGCAACATGTGGTGTTTATCTGGCCAAAAACGGAATAGCTTTTCAAAAGGCCTCACGGCAACAAACAAAACAGCAAAAAAAGGGCAGCCGAGGCTGCCCTTTTTTACTACAGTCGTGTTTGGCGATTAACTCACTGACTTCACGCCGGCAATGAACGAGGCGCAAACCTTCTGCGCATCCCCGTAAACCATGCGGGTGTTTTCACCGAAGAACAGTTCATTCTGAATACCGGAGAAGCCGGTACCCTGGCCACGCTTGATCACGTAAACCTGTTCAGCGTGGTCGGCATTGAGAATCGGCATACCGTAAATCGGGCTCGACTTGTTGGTCCGCGCGGCCGGGTTTACCACGTCGTTGGCACCAATCACGATGGCGGCACTGGCCGTGCCGAACTCTTCATTGATATCTTCCAGATCGTAGATGATGTCATAAGGCACACCGGCTTCGGCCAGCAATACGTTCATGTGGCCAGGCATGCGGCCGGCTACGGGGTGGATGGCGAAAGCCACTTCAATGCCGCGTGCCTGTAACAGCTGAACAAATTCCCATAGCTTGTGCTGGGCCTGTGCCACCGCCATGCCATATCCCGGCACGATGATGACCTTCTCGCCATAGGCCATGGTAATGGCGGCATCTTCTGCACCGATTTCCTTCATCTCGCCGGCCGGGCCATCGCCTTGCTCGGCATCGCCCGTGCCCATGCCTGAGAACATGACATTGCTGAGCGAGCGATTCATGGCCCTGGCCATGAGCAAGGTAAGCAGGGTACCGGCAGCACCCACCACCATGCCGGCGATGATCATGGCCGGGTTTTGCAGGACATAGCCCTCAAACGATACGGCCAGACCGGTTAAGGCATTGAACAGGGAAATGATCACCGGCATATCGGCGCCGCCGATCGGCATCGTCATCATGACACCGAAAGCGAGCGCGGTGGCAAAGAAGGTGAACAGCAACAGGGCCGAAGGATGATCGCTGAAGATGATCATCACGCCAGTGACCACCGCGACGCCGAGTACCACGAAGTTGGTCCAGTGGCCGCCTGGAATGCGCGGCGCCTTGTTCATGCGACCATCCAGTTTGGCCCATGCAATGACGGACCCGGTCAAGGAAACCGCACCGATCAGGCCGCCAATAACGGCCAGGGCCACGGTGATACCGTCGTGATGCGCGCCCGTACCCTTGGACATCTTGATCAGTTCGATGGCAGCGATGGTGCCGGCGGCGCCGCCACCCATGCCGTTGTAGATCGCGACCATTTGCGGCATGTCGGTCATGGCGACCGACTTGCCCCACTTCCAGGCCACCACGGTGCCCAGCAACACGCCAAAGGCGATCAGCAGGATGCGCTCTATGCCAGCGTTGAGAATCTGTGGGTAGAGGAAGGTAACGACGGTTGCCACCACCATGCCTGCGCCGGCCCAGATAATGCCGGAGCGGGCCGTCTTCGGCGAGGACATGCGTTTGAGTCCAAAGATGAACAGAAACGCTGCACCCAGATAGCTGAATTGAATCAATGTACTAATCATGGGTTAGTCCTTGCTGCTCTTGAACATTTCGAGCATTCGCTCAGTCACCACGTAACCACCGGCAGCATTGACTGCGGCCATCACGGTGCCGAAAAAGCCAATGCTGATTTCGAGCCAGCCCTCGGCTGTACCCAATGCCACCATGGCGCCCACCAGCACAATACCGTGCACGAAGTTAGAGCCCGACATGAGTGGCGTATGCAGAATGGCCGGCACGCGACCGATGATCTCGTAGCCGGTAAAAGCGGCAAGCATGAAAATATAGAGTGCGACGAATCCTGTCAGCATGATTCTCTCCTTATCCTTCGACGGCTTGTTTGCCGGCTTCGTGCTTGATTTCACCATCGTGAGTCAGCACGGCACCGGCGACAATGTCGTCTTCCCAGTTCAGGTTCAACTCGCCTTCTGCAACGATGAGCTGCAGGAAGTTGAGCAAGTTCTTGGCGTATAGCTCACTGGCGTGTTCAGCCAGTCGGCTAGGGACGTTCAATGGCGCATCGATCAGTACGTGACCGAGGTCAACAACCTCACCTGGCTGCGATTTTGTGGTATTACCCCCGCCCTCGGCGGCCAGATCAATAATCACCGAGCCGTTCTTCATGCCCGCTATCTGTTCATCATCGATCAGCTTGGGTGAAGGACGTCCCGGAATAGCCGCAGTGGTAATAACAATATCGGCGGCCTGAATATGCTTGGTAATGGCCTCGCGTACCTGGGCTTTTTCTTCGTCGGTCAATTCGCGCGCATATCCGCCTTCACCCTCGGCTTTTACGCCGGTATCAACGAATTTGGCGCCGAGCGATTCGACCTGCTCCTTCACTGCCGAACGCACATCGTAGCCTTCGACGATCGCGCCCAGGCGTCGGGCTGTGGCAATCGCCTGCAGGCCAGCCACACCGGCGCCCATCACCAGTGCCTTGGCCGGGCGTATCGAGCCGACGGCAGTGGTCATCATCGGCAGAATACGAGCCAGATGGGTCGCCCCGATCAGCGCACCGTAGTAACCGGCCAACGCAGCCTGCGAGGACAGGGCATCCATCGCCTGCGCGCGGGTCGTGCGAGGCACCAGTTCCATCGCGAAGCAGGTGATCTTGCGGTCACGCAGGGCCTTGACGACCTCCGGATTACGGTTGGCGTAGATGAAGCTGAACAGCACCGTGCCTTCAGGCAGGGCCTTCACTTCGTCGACACTCGGCGGCCCCACGCGCAGGACGATGGGTGCGCCGGCTTTCACGGCGTCATCGACCAGCGTCGCTTCATCGTAGGCTTCATCAGGAATCCGGCTAGAGGTTCCGGCTCCCTTCTCAATCAGGGTTTCGATATCCAGTTTGGCCAATTTTGGCAAAACGGTGGGTACCATCGCCACGCGCTTTTCGCCGGGCGCAGTTTCCTTGGGTACGGCGATCTTTACAGCCATAGTCGTACTCGCGTTGGTTGGAGGAAAAAATCAGGGTGTCAGATTAGGTATGACTTCCTGGCGGTAGTTCGTCGGAATCTTGAATTGTTCGGCCGCGATAGGGTCGTGGCCAACCTTGCTTAAACGTTGATGGCCCCCTTGCGGGCCATTACTTTCCACGGCCACGCCCTTCATCTCGGATGGGTCAGGCATGTCCCGGTCAAACAGGCCGCCAGCCGCTTCGCGCATTTGGCCCATCAGAACAAACATCTTGGTCATTACAGCGTAATCGGCACTGGGCATACCCAATGCTTTGGGTTCGGCAACGCAGAATTCATGGCGCAACTTGCCGTTACTGACCAGTTGGCCAACCTCACAGGGCACGCCGGATACCTCGCGCTTGGCACCTGTCATTACATATTCGACCTTGGGCTTGTTGCCGGTCATCGAGCGACCCATCATCTTTTCCATCGCGGCCCGCTGCTCGGGTGGCAGGTTCTTAAGCTGCTCCTGCATCATATCCATCATTCCGCCCAGTTGCTGCGCCTTGCTGCTGTCCATCCTGGTATAGGATTGATTGGCAGGGTTCACGGCAAACAGCACGTCAGCCTGACTATCGTAGAGCATCCACATGCCACCGGCCTCGTCCATTCGAAGATGGGGTGGCTTGATCTTGATTACAAAGGCTTGGGCCGCGTTGTTTTTCTGGTCTGCATAGGTCAGGGTAGTTTCAGCCTTGGCTGTCAGCGTCCACAGGCAGGCCGAGGCCAATGCCGCAGAAAGCAAGCAGTTTTTAGCAGAAAATACAGCCATCATGGGTATTAATAATGTCTGAAGCGCACGAATCAGGCGCGCAAGATAGCGCAGTCTATCTGATTGATGCCAGCGTTTACATCTTTCGCGCGTATTTCTCGTTACCCAGCAGTATGACAAATGATGCCGGAGAACCGATCAATGCCGTGCATGGGTTTGCCGGTTTTCTTCAGGGCCTGTTACAGCAGACAAGCGCGAGAGAAATCGCGGTCGCCTTTGATGAGAGCCTCAACAGTTCGTTTCGCAATGAGCTCTATCCGGCCTACAAGGCCAATCGCGAACCGGCACCCGAGGATTTGAAACGGCAGTTTGCCGGGTGTCGTGCCCTGGCCGGGGCTCTGGGCCTTACAACACTCGCCAGTGATCGCTATGAGGCGGATGACCTGATTGCCACGCTCGCTTTTCGAGCCCAATCCAGGAGCCAACCGGTCGTCATAGTGTCCCGAGACAAGGACCTGGCCCAATTGCTGACTGAGCGCGACCGCTTGTGGGATTTCGCAGGTGATGTGTGGATGGACATTCCGGCAGTAACCGCGAAGTTCGGTGTGCCGCCGGCACAGATGCTGGATTATCAGGCGCTGGTCGGTGATGCAGTTGACAATATTCCGGGGATCAAGGGCATTGGCCCCAAGGCAGCCGTGACGTTGCTGGCGCATTTTGGCAGCCTGGATAACTTGTTCGAACGGCTGGATGAGGTACTGGCGTTGGAACTACGCGGTGCCAAGCGCATGCATGGCCTGCTCAGGGAAGGGCGCGAAATGGCGCTGCTGTCACGCGAACTCTGTCGCATGGTGCTGGATGCACCGTTGCCCAGCGAGGCTGACGATCTGTCGCGGGTTAACCCAAGTGCCGAGCGCCTGAATGCTTTCTGCAACGAATATGGCATGGGCCCCGGGTTTCGCCAGCGTTTATTGTCACTAGTCGATTAAGTCATCCTTGGTTGGCGTAAAATAGCCGGTTCACAATTGAAAGACCGGATATCGTCATGCAGGCCACCGCCCGCCAACATCATAAAGACCAATACGACTACAACAAGTTGCGCAAGCGCTTGCGCCGCCAGGCCGGGCAGGCGATAGAGGATTACGGCATGATCGAGGCAGGCGACCGCATCATGGTCTGTCTGTCTGGTGGCAAGGACTCCTATGCCATGCTTGATGTGCTGCTCGGTTTGCAGCAAAGCGCCCCGGTCGAGTTTGAACTGCTGGCCGTTAACCTGGACCAGAAGCAACCCGGCTTTCCCGAGCACATCCTGCCTGAGTATCTGCAATCGCTGGGGGTGGCATTCGACATTATCGAACGCGATACCTACAGCACCGTGACTCGGGTGGTGCCGGAAGGCAAGACCATGTGCGGCCTGTGCTCAAGGCTCCGGCGCGGCATTTTGTATCGTTATGCAAAAGACAATGGCTACAACAAGATCGCTTTGGGACATCATCGTGATGACATCGTCGAAACCCTGTTTCTGAATATGTTCCATGGCGGCAAGCTGGCTGCCATGCCGCCCAAACTTTTGAACAATGAAGGCGAGGTAGTGGTGATTCGTCCACTGGCCTACTGCAGGGAAACAGATCTGGCCCGGTATGCCGAGGCACGCCAGTTCCCCATTATTCCCTGCAATCTGTGTGGCTCGCAGGCCAACATGCAACGGCAGAACATCAAGGCCATGCTGGCCGATTGGGAGCGCCAGCAGCCCGGGCGTATTGAAACTATTTTCAAGTCCATTGCCAATGTTGCGCCATCCCAGCTGGCGGACCCTGCATTATTTGATTTTGCTGGCCTGAAAGTCAGCTAGGGCCGGATTGGAACAACCTGCCCGGTTCGGTATCGATTGCGGGCCGCGTGGTCGCGTATTTTCAGTACGCGCTCACCCGAGGCGGGGTGGCTGGCCAGCCAGTTTCCCCAACGTTGCTCGTTTTCGGCAAGGCGGGTAAAGAAATCGGTAGCACCACCGATATGGCCATAGCGTTTGTTCAGAAGGTCCAGCGCAAAGATGTCGGCAGCTGTTTCCTGCTTGCGCGTGAAGCCTGCATTGGCAACCCCCAGGCTGCCAGTAAGAAATTGCGTGATCGTGCTGTCACTGCCAAACAGGGCGAGGCTCAAGGCGCTCATCACTAGGCCCCGCCCGAGACCCCGCAGGTGATCGCGATGTGCAAAGTGGCCGAGTTCGTGGGCCAGCACCATGGCCAGTTCATTCTCTGATTGCACACTGGTAACGAGGGCGCGGGTTACGATAATGCGCCCGCCCGGCAGGGCAAAGGCGTTGACCTGGTTGCTGGCTGCGACTCCGACTTCGTAGTCGTAGGCTTCCTCATCCATTTCATCAAGCAGGTCGTCGAGAATGTCTTCGACCGCATCCAGGAACGGGTCATCTTCATCAATTTCCATTGGCATGACGACCAGTTCTTCCAGCTTCTCTTCCCAGCTATCAGGCATGCGATCCACGACCGCGTCGACGGCAAAACCCAGGGCAACGTATATGCTGATCAGGATCGCCAGCGCCCCGCCCAGCAGCCAGACCATTTCCACCAGCGGACTGGTTTTGGATACGTTGACGTTCTCGGCTACGGGTTTGGGTACGTAGGTCACTAGGCTGGTTCAGGCTTGCGAGATGACGGCCGTGCCGTAGGCCACGACTTCCAGACAGGCGACACCGCGCTTACTCAGGTGTTGTGATCCGACTGCGGCGGTTTCGATGCGCACATTCAGGAACATGTCGGCCTGTGGCGTCGATTCTTTCATGCGCAATACGGCTTCGCGCCGGGCACGGTCTATGAGGGTTTCGTAGGCAGTAATGCGGCCACCGACAATGTTTCGTAGTCCGGCCAGGAAGCGCTTGAAGTAATCGACCGAAATCACCACGCTACCCGTGGCCAGACCGATTGGCTGGTACTTGCCTACTGGCAGTGCCTCGGAAGGGATGGTCGCCTGGTGAATTAACGCGGCCTCCCGCTGTTGAATCGAGCGGTAATGCCGCCACTCCAGCAGGCTGCCGACCAGATAGCCGAGCAACAACAGGCTCAGGAAGACAATCAGATCGAGATTGGCCACGTCTATTCGACTCGCACCGCCGTGCCATAGGCAAACAACTCGGCTGCACCCGGTGCCACAGCCGACGTCGCATAGCGTAGATTCAATATCGCGTTGGCGCCCATTTGGGTCGCCTCAGCGATCATGCGCTGGGTGGCTTCTTCACGGGATTCTTTCAGCAGTTCGGTATAACCCCTGAGCTCGCCGCCAAAAATATTTTTTACGCCCGCCATGATGTCGCGCCCCACATGCTTGGCGCGAATGGTGCTGCCCGTCACCAGGCCGTAGTGCTCAACGATGCGCTTGCCCGGGATCAGTTGCAGTGTGGTCAGTTCCATGAATGGGTCCTTG